>JBBQDY010000007.1:0-29400 GCA_038320155.1 Cytophagales bacterium | reverse complement strand
GCAGCCAATTCTTCTTTACTGAGGTTAAGCTTTGGTCGAGTGAAATTAATATCATCTATCGACCGGAGCGGCACAAGATGAATGTGTACATGAGGAACTTCCAGTCCGATAACAGCCATCCCGATCCGTGTACATTTAATGGTTTGATCCATCACTTTAGCTACTTTTTGGGCAAATAAATGAAGCCCTGTAAGCGTATCCGAATCCAAATTGAAAATATAATCCACTTCCTTTTTTGGGACAACCAATACATGTCCTTTAACAAGGGGCATGATATCTAGAAATGCGATAAAGTCAGCATCCTCAGCAATGATTTCTGCCGGGATCTCTCGGTTGATGATTTTAGTAAATATTGAAGCCATGGCTTTAAAAAAAAATCCCGGCTTTCACCGGGAGTTGGATTAATATGTAATGTCTAAGATTTCGAATTGGAGCGTTCCGGCTGGAGCGTTTATTTCAGCAACGTCACCTTTTTTCTTGCCTACAAGGCCTTTCCCAAAAGGAGAGCCTAAGGAAATTTTTCCAGCTTTCAAATCAGCTTCCTCCTCTGATACAAGTGTGTAAGCGACTGTCATCCCATTTTTTACATTTTTGATTTTCACAGTACTTAGAATTCCAACTTTGGAAGTGTCAATTAGTGATTGATCAAAAATTCGTGCGTTTCCAACGACACCTTCCAATTTTGCGATTTTAAGTTCCAAGTGTCCTTGCGCGTCTTTTGCAGCATCGTATTCTGCATTTTCACTAAGATCGCCTTTATCTCTTGCCTCTGCGATTTGCTTTGCAATATCCTGCCGACCTCTTCCTTTAAGGTCCTGAAGTTCATCTTTTAACTTTCGTAGGCCTTCCTCTGTGTAATATTGTAATTGTCCCATGGTAAATAATTTGATTAGTAAGCCATAAAAAACAAAGTAACGGTCGCGTGACGGGACCGTTACCTTATATCTGACCTTATTTGATAAGCAAAAATATAAAATCTAGCTTCAGAAAACAATGCCTCTACTATTTTTCAAAATTTGATCTTGGTTTGAATCTAATCCATTTTGAGATCAGAATAAATGGCTTCAATTGTAAGAAATAAGCAAAATGATCAGAATTACAGGAGCAATAGGTTTTGAAGAAATAATAAGCTAACAACCTACGTTACTGCTGTTTCACCCTATTTATTCAAGTTAGTCAAGCATTCAAATCTTTTGACAAATCTTAGAATTGGAACTTGACCGAACCATAGCTTCAGGAACGAAGAGTGTAAAAGTCCTTGATTTCAAAAGTGCAAGTTTCTTGGTAAAAGAGAGATCTATTTCACATCTCAATCCTCTATCCCCGAATTTTTTTTATTCAAATGATTTACTAATCTGTTTGACCAAAACCTGATTGATCTTTTCATAAGACTCAAAAGTCCAGCCGGCCACATGCGGAGAGAAAAGCACGGTATCTCGAGCTACTAATTTCTCAAAAGCAATCTTTTGGCTAGGGCTAAATTTTTCGAATTTTTCATTCTCTAGGACATCCAAAACCGCTCCTTTTAAAATCTCCTGATCTAAGGCAGTATTCAACGTTAGAAAGCTAATCACCTCGCCACGTGCAGTATTGATAAGCCAAAAAGGATTTTTAAAGCTTTTCAATTCATCTAGGGTAAGAAAATCTCTAGTCTCCGAAGTTAGCGGGACATGGACACTGAGAATATCAGCTTCTGATTTCAATTCATCCCAAGAAGCTTCTTTGACAAATTTATTTCCAAAACCAGTCTTGTATTTGTCATAAGCCAAGACTTTTACGCCAAATCCCTTCAGCCTTTTAGCAAAGGCCTTTCCCATGTTCCCATATCCCAAAATCCCTACGGTCTTACCTTTCAGCTCTATCCCTCGATTTCCCTCACGGTCCCAGATGCCATTTCTGATTTCTGAATCGGCTTTTTTGAATTGATTAAATAATGCCAATAGCATTCCCAAAGCATGCTCAGCTACGGCGTCTCGGTTTCCTTTCGCAGCATGGAAAAGCTTAATGTTTCGATTTTCAAGGTATTCCAAATCAATCTGATCCAGTCCCGCTCCTGCTCGCCCGATGAATTTTAACTGAGTAGCTTTTGAAAGCAGCTCCTGATCCATTGGCGTTTTTGAACGGATAATCAATCCTTGATATTGATCAACCATCTCGAGAATTTCCGCTCGAGTGATTTTTGGCAGATAATCTGCCTCATGTCCAATCTCCTCAAGCAAGGGAATAATTCCCTCATGCATCTCATCAATTATCAAAATTTTCATGGATTAGATTAGATATTTAAAAGTGCCATGGCTACTAGAAAATAAACCGCTAGTCCCAATAAATCATTTGCAGTAGTAATAAACGGTCCCGAAGCCAATGCCGGATTGATGCCCACCTTATCCAAGATAATCGGGGTAATGGTCCCCATAAATGAGGCAAGTAAAACCACTGAAAATAAGGCGATTGAAACCACCAATGCAAAAGCTACTTCACTGCGATATAAAAGAACGATTACGCCAAAAACGAAAGTGGCTAGGATTATTCCGTTTAGGATAGCAACCAAAAAAACTTTGATGAATCTCTTAGAAATTGAATCATCAAAGATTGATTTGTTGGCAAGTGACTGGACTACAAGTGATGAAGATTGGATCCCAACATTTCCCCCTGTTGCTGTGATCAATGGGATAAAGAATGCCAGCGCAGTGACTTTGCTCAAACCTTCTTCGAAAAAACCAATAAAGCCGGCACCCAGTAGCCCTCCTATTATCCCAATTAAAAGCCAGGGAAGTCTCGCCTTGGAGAGCTTGATCACTGAATCATATTCATCAACCGTGTCAGAGATACCGGTCATTGCCTGAATATCTTCCTCAGCCTCTTCCATGATCACATCCAAGATATCATCGACGGTGATTCTACCCACTAGCTTATTTTTGGAATTAACCACAGGAACAGATTCTAAATCATACTTTCGCATGATCTCAGCCACTTCCTCCTGATCCATAAAAGTCGGAACAGAGATTACCTCATCTTCAAGAATATCTTCAATTTTGGTTCCCTCAGCTGCTAGGACAATCTTTTTCAAGGAGACACGTCCCATTAGCTGCTGACGGTTATTCACCACATAGATGGAAAAGATCTTATCGACATTTTCTGCTTGTCTTCGGATCTCATTGATGGTCTGGTCCACGTTCCAGTTTTTATTGGCACGGATATATTCCTTGGCCATGATACCACCGGCGGTATCTTCATCGTATCGGAGGAGTTCGAGAATCTGTTCTGTTTTGACCTTATCCTGGAAGTAGCTTATAATTTCTTCCCGCTCTCGTTCTGCAAAAAGATTAAGAATATCGGCACCATCATCCGAGTCCATCATCTCAATAAAGGAGGCGATCTCGGAGGTTTCTAATTCTTTCGCAACTTTAGCAAGCGTATCATCCTCCAACTCAATGAGTATATCAGCCGCTTGCTGAGTTTCGATACTTCGAATCACAAAAAGCGACTCATCGAAAGTAAGCTCCTCGAGTAGTGCTGCCACGTCGGCCATATTCACCCCATCGAAAGACTCTCGAATGAATTCAAAGTCTTCCGCTTCGATGGCCGCTTGGAGACTTTCCAAGTATCCTTTGGACAGTTCAAATTGCTTAATGATTTCCACGAGCAGCTTCGATTGTTTGGGTGAGGAATATAAAATCTGCGACATCAAGCTGTTCTGCTCGCTTGTCAAGGATTGGATGTGTGTTGAATTCTTCCGGCAAATTAAATGGCTTCAAGCAATTCCGAAGCGTTTTCCGTCGATTTCCGAAACCGGCCTTTACCACTTGTTTGAATAGTTTTTCATTGCAATCGAGTTTTTCGACGTCGTTTCGCACAAGGCGGATTACTCCTGAATTTACTCTCGGAGGCGGATCAAAAACCTCAGGTGGTACAGTGAACAAATATGAAATATCATAATACGCCTGAAGCAAAACCGATAATATCCCGTAGTCTTTATTTCCTTTCGGAGAAGCAATTCGCTCGGCGACCTCTTTCTGAAGCATGCAAACTACTTCAGTAACTTGATCTTTGACTTCGAGGACTTTAAAGAAAATCTGAGATGAAATATTGTAAGGAAAATTACCTGTGATGGCATATTTATCTTTAAAATATTCCTGCAGGTTCATTTTCAAGAAATCACCTTCGATAATCCGGTCGATAAGATCTGGATATTTCTTTTTCAAATAAGAAATTGACTCTCGATCTAATTCGATCATGGACAATTCCAAAGGCTGCTTTAAAAGAAAGTCAGTCAAAACTCCCATCCCGGGACCTATCTCTAAAACTTTATCAGCTCCATGATGTCCAGTTACGGCCTGTGCTATCCGCTCAGCAATACTTAGATCCGTCAAGAAATGCTGACCCAAGTGTTTCTTAGCTTTGACTTTTTCCATCATATCGCTCTGATAAATTGTTATAAATTGCGATAAAATTAACGGAATATTCCTAAAGGTCTAACCAAGATCTTTAGCTCCAACCAAACGAATCGGGCTTTTCTGAGCCAATCAACATGAATCAAAAAAAGAAAAGATCCATTATAGGGATTAGTATCGGGGATTTGAACGGGATCAGTGTAGAGGTAGTCCTGAAGAGCCTTTTGGACAATCGGGTCTATAAATCAGTGACTCCTGTAATCTATGCACATGGAAAGGCCTTGACTTTTTATAAAAAATTACTCGATCTGGATCAATTTAATTTCGCGCAAATCAGAAATCTTGATGAGGTGCAGCATCGAAGAATTAATGTGATCAATGTGACCGAAGAATGTCCTGAAATCATTCCCGGGGCAGAAACTCAGGAAGCGGGAAAATTTGCGTTGGAAGCACTTCGGATGGCCGTGGATGATTTGAAAGAAGGAAGAATCCAAGGCTTGGTCACAGCCCCTGTGAATAAAAACAACATTAATTCAGCCGAGCTGCCTTTCGTAGGGCATACCGAATTCATAACACAAGCCGTTGGTAAATCTGATAGCTTGATGCTGATGGTCGCAGAGCGGTTTAAAGTTGGTCTAGTGACTGGACACATTCCAATCAGTAAAGTATCCGAGTCTATCACAAAGGAGCGAATTGTGAAAAAGGCTAATATCTTATTGGAGTCATTAAAAAATGACTTTGGAGTGGATAGTCCCAAAATCGCTGTGTTGGGACTAAACCCGCATGCAGGAGAAGATGGACTTCTTGGTTCCGAAGAAGAAAACGTGATTAAGCCCGCAATCCGGGATTTGAAAGATCAAAATAAGCTAGTCTTTGGACCATATCCTGCGGACGGCTTTTTTGGAATGGGGCATCATGCCAAATTTGACGGGATTTTGGCGATGTACCACGATCAGGGACTTGTGCCTTTCAAGACTATGGCATTTAGCACAGGAGTTAATTTTACCGCGGGACTTCCTGTAATCCGAACCTCACCAGACCATGGTACCGCCTATAATATTGCTGGAAAAAATATTGCGGATGAAGGTTCGATGCGTTCAGCGCTATTCTTGGCAATCGATATCATTCGCCGGCATCATCCTGAAAACGAGGAGGAATAATCGATTTAAAAAGTCCTTAAACACCTTGACCAAAGATTATTTTAAATTCTATTTTATCCTTATATAAAATTTCCCTAAATTTGCGCACTTAAATCAGGGGGAGCTATCGTGAAATTCTTAAGAGCATTTGATATTGAGGTCATTAAGTTCCTAGAGGGTAAATACGAAATTGATTTTGAAATTGGAAAAGAGTTTTTCCAACATTTTGAAGACAATGAACTACTTGATGAAGGCCGCTTGACTGTAAGAGTCTTGATGGACAAAGGTGCAAATCTGATAGAAATGAATTTTCTGATTTCGGGCGAAGTAAAACTCACCTGCGATCGAAGTCTCGAAGAGTATTTTGAGCCCTTAGAAATCAACGAGAGAATTTTATTCAAATACGGTGAAGTTGAAGAGGAAATTAATGAAGAAGTGTACATGATCACCCGAGACACTTCTAAAGTTAATGTAGCTCAGTTTATTTATGAGTTTGTTTTGCTTGGTCTGCCTGCGAAAAAAATTCATCCTGATCATAGAACTGAATTTGACGAGGAAGATTTTGAAGCAGAAGGAACCTACGCTTACATTGATGGCGATAATGAAGAAGACTCTGAAGAGGAACCATCAGCGGATCAAGACCAAAAAGAAGAAAATACAGATCCCAGATGGGAATTATTAAAAAAGTTAAAAAACAAAGACCAATCATAAACCACACATAAAATGGCACATCCTAAACGAAAAATTTCGAAAACCAGAAGAGATAAAAGAAGAACGCATTACAAGCTTGAGGCTCCAGGGCTAGCTAAATGTCAGACTACTGGTGAAATGCATTTACCACACAGAGCTTTCTGGCTTGACGGTAAGCTTTATTACAAAGGTCAAGTAATCATTGAGAAGGAGATTTTAGCCTAATCAGTACTTATTCCTGAGTACAAAAATCCATTCGAATCTATCGAGTGGATTTTTTTTTGACCATGGCAAGAAAGCTTTCCGATTTCCTTTTTAATTAAGGGACTGTTACCAAATTGTTTTGGTGGTGACTGACAAATCTAATATTTTTGCCTTCCTTACAGGATAGAGTACTTTCCTAAAACCTAGTTTAAATTGAATCTTGCATAAGTTCAATTAGACATAAAACCACCGAAATGGACAATATCAGAGCCATGATTACCGGAATCCAAGGATATGTTCCGGATTACGTCTTGACCAATAAAGAACTTGAAAAGCTGGTAGAAACAAACGATGAGTGGATTTACTCTAGAACTGGCATAAGAGAACGAAGAATTTTAAAAGGAGAAAATCAAGGGAGCTCCGTTATGGGAGCAGCAGCGGTAAAAGGTCTTCTTGAAAAAACAGGCACTGATCCAATGGATATTGACTTGATCATTTGCGCTACGGTGACACCTGATATGCCTTTTCCAGCTACTGGAAATATTATAGCGGATAAAGTTGGTGCAAAAAACAGCTACAGTTTCGACGTAGCTGCCGCTTGCTCAGGTTTCCTATTTGCCTTAAATATGGGTAGCCAGTATATCCAAACAGGAACCCACAAAAAAGTAATCATTGTAGGATCAGATAAAATGTCTTCTATCGTCGATTATACCGACAGAACAACCTGCATCCTTTTTGGTGATGGCGCCGGAGCAGTATTGTTAGAGCCTACCACCGAAGACTTCGGAATAATGGATTCAATCCTAAAATCTGACGGTTCTGGAGCTCCTTACCTACATATGAAAGCAGGAGGTAGTGCAAGACCTGCGACCATCGATACTGTGATGGCGAAAGAACATTTTGCCTATCAGGAGGGTACAACGGTCTTTAAGTTTGCAGTCACCAACATGGCAGACACCAGTGCTCAAGTCATGGAACGCAATGGGCTGAAAGGTGATGACGTGGCATGGCTAGTTCCGCATCAAGCAAATAAGCGAATCATTGATGCGACCGCAAGTCGAATGGGAATCGGCCAAGATAAGGTTATGATGAACATCGAGAAGTACGGAAACACCACTGCTGCAACTATTCCATTGTGCCTTTGGGATTATGAAAAGCAATTGAAAAAAGGTGACAACTTAATATTGGCAGCATTCGGTGGAGGCTTCACGTGGGGAGCGATCTATTTGAAATGGGCCTATGATCCAAAATAAAATTTAGATTAAGAAGATAATTATGGCAAGTACTGCAGATTTTAAAAACGGATTATGCCTGGTGATGAATAATGACATTTTCACTATTGTGGAATTTCAGCATGTCAAACCAGGTAAAGGAGCAGCCTTCGTAAGGACAAAAATGAAAGGATTGACCAGCGGTAAAACATTGGAAAAAACTTTTAACGCAGGCGAAAAGGTAGAAACTGCACGCGTCGAAAAGCGTCCTCATCAATTTTTATATAAAGATGATTTGGGCTACAACTTTATGGATACGAACAACTTCGAGCAAATTTCTATAGGAGAAAAATTGATCGAGCGATATGATTTATTAAAAGATGGTCAGTTGGTAGATATTTTAATTCATGATGAGACAGAAACTCCACTTGCAGTAGAGCTTCCCCCATTTGTAGAATTGATGATCACCTACACTGAGCCAGGAATCAAAGGAGATACGGCCACCAATGCCACCAAACAAGCGACCTTAGAAACCGGAGCAATCGTAATGGTCCCACTGTTTGTGGAGCAAGACATCATGATCAAAGTGGATACGCGAGACGGATCGTACTCCGAAAGAGTGAAATAAGTTCGAAAAGCCACGTGATTTTCTTAAATTACTTGGCTTTATCGTTTTTAAACCCAACCCAAATTTGCCTTGAGCAAACAAAAAATCTAACTTATGAAAGCAAAAGAGATTCAAGAATTAATCGATTATATCTCAAATTCAGGCCTTGCTGAGGTCAAAATCAAAACCGATGAGTTTGAACTTTCTATAAAAAAATATGCAGACCAGTCTGGAACTCGTTATGTAGAATCAGCTCCGGCACCAAGTGCTGCACCTGCTCCGCAAGCTGTTGCTTCGGCACCAGCGACTCCGGCTGCGCCTGAAACTACCCCATCCAATCTGGTTGAAATCAAATCTCCAATGATTGGTACTTTTTACTTAAGCGCAAATCCAGAGTCTCCTGCTTTCGTCAGCGAAGGTGATGTAATCAAGGCTGGAGAGACCGTTTGTATTATTGAAGCAATGAAATTATTCAATGAGATTGAATCTGAAATTTCCGGTAAAATCGTAAAAATCCTCGTGAGCAATGCCACTCCAGTGGAATACGATCAGCCACTGTTTTTGGTGGATCCAGCAGGTTAATTTTCAATCTTAATTAGTATACCGTGTTTTCAAAAATATTAATCGCAAATAGAGGCGAGATTGCTCTTCGTATCATCCGTACGTGTAAGGAAATGGGGATCAAGACTGTTGCGGTCTACTCTACTGCAGATAAAGACAGCTTGCATGTGCGATTTGCAGACGAAGCAGTTTGTATTGGACCAGCACCAAGCAAGGATTCGTATCTGAACATCCCAAGAATCATAGCAGCAGCAGAAATCACCAATGCCGATGCAATTCATCCTGGCTATGGCTTTCTTTCAGAGAATGCTGAATTTTCCAAAATCTGTGAAGAATATGGAATCAAGTTTATAGGAGCAAGTGCAGACATGATCAACCAAATGGGCGATAAGGCAACTGCCAAAGCGACCATGCGGAAAGCTGGAGTACCTACTATTCCAGGTTCAGAGGGACTCTTGTCATCCATTGAAGAGGGGAAAAAAATCGCCATTGAAATGGGCTATCCTGTCATTCTAAAAGCCACTGCTGGTGGCGGAGGAAAAGGAATGAGGATTGTCAAAGAAGAAAAAGAATTCAAAAAGGCTTGGGATGATGCTAGAATGGAATCCGGAGCTGCTTTTGGAAATGATGCCCTTTATTTGGAAAAGTTTGTAGAAGAGCCTAGGCATATCGAAATCCAAATTATCGGAGACAGTACAGGCAAGGCTTGTCACCTTTCGGAGCGTGATTGTTCCATCCAACGCAGACATCAAAAACTTGTAGAAGAGACTCCTTCGCCTTTTATCACAGATGAACTTCGCGATGCGATGGGTAAAGCTGCGATTAAAGGTGCTGAGGCGATCAAATACGAAGGAGCAGGTACGATTGAGTTCTTGGTGGATAAAAACAGAAACTTCTACTTTATGGAGATGAACACCCGAATTCAGGTGGAGCATCCTATTACCGAAGAAGTAACTGATTTTGACCTTATCAAAGAGCAAATCAAAGTTGCAGCGGGAGAACCTATCAGCGGAAGAAACTATTATCCAAAGCTTTTTGCGATGGAATGTAGAATCAATGCAGAAGATCCGGCAAATGGATTCAGACCAAGTCCGGGAAAGATTCAAAATCTTCATATCCCAGGAGGTCGAGGCGTAAGAATCGATTCGCATGTGTATGCAGGATATGTCATTCCGCCTAACTATGATTCCATGATTGCGAAGCTTATTGTAAGCGGACAATCTAGAGAAGAAGTCATTGTACGAATGAAACGTGCCTTAGAGGAATTTGTGATCGATGGAGTTAAGACCACTATCCCATTTCATATTGCCTTGCTGAATGACAAGAAATTCAATGAAGGCGACTTTACCACCAAGTTTCTAGATGACTTTGACTTTTCAGTTATTAAGAAATAAACCAACCTTATATCGAGTTAAAGCTGTCCAACTGGGCAGCTTTTTTTATTTACCAGCCAAAATTAAGACACTCGCAAATAGCTAAATAACCTATTCCAATAGCAATTGTAAATACTGGTAACCCTACCCCTATAAAGAGTAAGGTCGATGTAGCATCAAACTTCCGTACTTTAATTGCTTCCACCTGATTAATTGGAATCCCAGAATCTATTGGTACTTGAAGTTTCCTCCCATCGTTTTTCCAAACTACCCCCTTTATTGAATCGTTGGAAATCGAGTGAAATATCAGATACAAAGGATCTCCTTCTAGCCGCTCGATCTGAAGGCTATCACCGACTCGTAGCCTTTCCAATTGCCTTTCCTCGAAAGCTAAACTTTGCCGCTTTTTCTGAACGATTGGCTTGATCTTGTCAATTGGCATGTAAGTTTTGCAGGCTGGTAAGAAGAGTATCAGTAAAAGGAGCGTATTTAAAAAAATAACTTTCTTCATGGCTATGCAGGATTTTCTTATCTAAATTAATCAAAAATCGCTGGAATCCAGTTGATTACAATTGGGATTTTTTTTCACATTTTCAAAGAAAATCCGGATCCTCTAAAGGAATGACCTTTCTCAGTTTTTTTAGATTGATTTTTTTTTATTTAAGGAAAAAATAGCAGTTGAGATCATACTTTATTGAATTTTTAGGATAATCCATGACAGGATTACCTGTAATTATCCCTATATTTTGTTTCTAGTTTCCGACTCAAGAAATGAAATCACTCCTAAAAATAAGTTCTGCGTTTCTGTTATTTTTTCCCCTTCTAGTATGGAATTGCACTTCCGAAAAAGGCGATGGGGTTGTTTTGGCAAATGGAGAACTGGTCAGTTATAATTTTCATATCCGCCCGATTTTATCTGACAAATGCTTTGCCTGCCATGGGCCAGATGCCAATAAACGAGAATCTGAGTTAAGGCTCGATACAGAAGAAGGCGCTTTCGATGCGTTGAAAGAGTCCAAAGGTAAATTTGCGCTGGTCGCAGGCAATGTCGAAGAATCGGTGCTTTACCATCGAATCACTTCCGAAGATTCAGGTGAACTCATGCCCCCACCAGAATCAAACCTTTCACTAACAGTCTCTGAAATCGAATTAATCAAAATCTGGATTGAGCAAGGTGCCAAATATGAGCCACACTGGGCATTTGTAAAGCCGAAGAAAAATCAACTTCCTACTGAACAGTCTTGGGGCAACAACCCAATTGATTTTTTTGTTGCAAAGAAAATGAAGGAAAAAGGCTTAAAGCCAAATCCTGAAGCAAAATCTCATGAACTAATCAAGCGAGCAAGCCTCGATCTGACCGGTCTCCCTCCTAGCCCACAATTACTCGATCGGTTTGGTGATTTTCAAGGTAAATTGAGTTATGAAGATTTGCTTGATGGGCTATTAGAAGAGCCTTCTTTTGGGGAAAAGCTTGGCGTCCTCTGGATGGATGTTTCAAGATATGCAGACAGCTATGGTTATCAAGACGACAACATCCGGACTCAATGGCCTTATCGTGATTGGGTAATCCATGCATTCAATCAGAATCTTCCCTATGATCAATTTATTACTTGGCAGCTTGCTGGGGACTTATTACCCGATGCCACAAAAGAACAAGTATTAGCCACGGCTTTCAATCGAAATCACAAATACACCGAAGAAGGCGGGGTAATCGATGAGGAATATCGAATCGAATATGTGCTAGACAAGACTAATACCATAAGCAAAGGTCTTCTGGGGATCACCATGGAATGTGCCCAATGCCATGATCATAAGTATGACCCTTTTTCACAGAAAGAATATTATCAGTTTTTTGCCTTTTTCAACAATAGTCCAGAAAAAGGCTATGAAGGGGATGTCAATCAATCCAAACCTGCCAAAACTCCAATCCTTTGGGTAGATCAAGAAGACCTCAGTGGGGTGATGAGTTTCATCAATCATCAAGACACCACCAAATTAAGCGTCTCTGTAATGGATGAGTTGGAGGGTGATGAAAGTAGGACCACTTTTATCCTAGACCGAGGAGTCTATGATGCACCGACTACTCCGGTAAATCCCGGAACACCCAAATCTATTCTTCCTTTTCCGGAAAATTTAGAAAAAAACCGACTTGGCTTAGCGAAGTGGATTACAAATAAAGATAATCCACTGACCGCTCGGGTATTTGTGAATCTGATTTGGCAGGAGCTATTTGGACAGGGAATCGTGAAGTCTGCGGGAGACTTTGGTATGCAAGGTGACTTGCCAAGTCATCCTGAGCTACTCGATTGGCTAGCGGTGGATTTCATGGAAAATGGCTGGGACATCAAGCGCTTGCTTAAGCAAATCCTCAGTTCCTCAACTTATAAACAATCTTCTATAATCACTGAAAAGCATTTGAATATCGACCCTGAAAATGTCTACCTATCTCGGGCTCCACGGCTGCGCTTGCCGGCTGAAAATATTCAGGATTTGGTGCTTACCAGTAGCGGACTTCTTCATCAGCAGATTGGCGGGCCAAGCGTCAAACCTTATCAGCCTGAGGGAATCTGGGAATCGGCCACATCCGGAAGAGGTGTTTTAGCCACTTATGTTCAGGACAAAGGCGATGATCTCTATCGACGGGGGATTTATAATTTCATCAAACTTACAGTACCACCTCCTAAAGCAATCATCTTCGACAGTAGCAATAGAGATCGCTGTGAGATTACCAGAGGTCGGACAAACACGCCACTTCAAGCTTTGGTCATGTTGAATGATCCTATGATTTTAGAAGCTTCACGCGTTTTAGCGAGTAGCCTGTTGGAGGACATGGATGCCGAAAAATCCATTGATGAAGCTTTCACTCGGATCGTTTGCCGAACGATCAGTTCAAAGGAAAAAAGCTTGTTGGAAAATTACTATGCAAATCAACTGAATCGGTTTCAGTCTGACAAAAGTCAGATTGAACCCACATTAGCCGTGGGAGAATATCCGCTGGACCCAAAATCAATTCGCGCTGAAACAGCCGCTTTAATGCAGGTAATAGTTAGCATTTATAATTTGGAAGAAACCATTACAAAAATATAAGATGGAGAAGGAAGAATTTGAACAGGGGTTGAATTTCAACAGAAGGAAGTTTCTTTCTCGATTAAGTTTGGGGGTAGGAAGTGCTGCATTGGGCTCTTTATTGATTCCCGACTTATTTTCTGGCAAAGCCGGAGCGGAAGATGCAATTATGGATGCCCTACCCCATTTTGCACCAAAAGCAAAACGGGTAATTTATCTGTTCCAAAATGGCGCTCCGAGTCAATTGGAAACTTTCGATTACAAGCCGCTGCTCAATGAAAATATTGGACAAGAACTACCGGATTCTATTCGTGGAGATCAGCGATTGACAGGAATGACTGCGGGTCAAACTTCTTTTCCACTGGTTGGCTCCTACTTTAAATTCAACCAATATGGGCAATCCAGAGCTTGGATTTCGGAGATATTCCCTCACACAGCCAAAATAGTCGATGATATCTGCATCGTGAAATCCATGCATACAGAGGCGATTAACCATGATCCTGCCTTGACTTTTTTTCAAACAGGAGCACAAGTAGGAAACCGGCCGAGTATGGGCAGCTGGTTGAGCTATGGATTAGGCAGTGAAAACAGTAATCTTCCAGCCTTTTGCGTATTGCTGAGTCGTGGTAGAGGAAATGGACAAGGGGTTTATTCCAAGCTTTGGAGTAATGGATTCTTAGACGCCACGCATCAAGGTGTTCAGTTTTCCAATTCGGAAGATCCTGTTCTTTACTTGAAAGATCCTGAAAAAATGAGCCGTGATGAGCGTCGAAAAATGCTTGATCAAATCGCCTCGATGAATGATTTGAGCTACAAAGAGTTCAATGACCCAGAGATCACCGCAAAAATACAGCAATACGAAATGGCTTTCAGGATGCAGACTGCAGTGCCCGAAATGACCGATGTTTCCAAAGAACCTGATAGCATTATCAAGCTTTACGGACCAGATTGCCTGGTGCCTGGAACCTATGCAGCAAATTGCCTTTTGGCGCGAAAACTCTCAGAAAGCGGAGTCAGATTCGTTCAGCTTTACCATCAAGGATGGGATCAGCATGGGAATCTTCCAAATGAGATGGCGCTCCAAGCCGAAGATGTAGATCAAGCCTCTGCGGCGTTAATTACTGATTTGAAGCAGCGTGGATTATTGGATGAAACATTGGTGATTTGGGGTGGTGAATTTGGAAGAACAAATTACTGTCAGGGAAAAATTTTGGCTGATAATTACGGACGTGATCATCATCCTCGCGCTTTCTCTATTTGGATGGCGGGCGGTGGAGTCAAGTCAGGAATGGTCTATGGAGAAACAGACGAATTCGGCTACAACATCGCAGAGAATCCTGTCCATGTCCATGACTTTCAGGCTACAGTGATGAATCTGATGGGAATTGACCATGAGCGAATGACATATAAGCATCTTGGAAGACGGTATCGATTGACTGACGTCTCCGGTAAAGTGGTAAAAGATATCATCGCTTAAGATCCTATGCTGAAAACTTCCTCGATTAAAACTCTCCTGGAGAATACGCTTTTTGTTTGGATGGGCTTGGTGCTGATATTGGCAATTGGCTCCAACCGGATTTTACTCCCCGACTGGATTCAAGTTATTGGCAGAAGCCATCCTCTTCTCCTACACTTTCCTATTGTTTTGCTTCTTTTGGGGCTTTTATTTGTATGGATTCCGGGATTAGACCAAAAGCCGGATGCGAGGTCAATCTTCGAATTAACGCTATTGGCTGGATGTAATTTCGCAGGATTAACGGTGATTGCCGGTCTGATCTTGGTAAATGAAGATTATGATAGAGATGCTATTTTTTGGCATCAATGGTCTGGAATAGCGATTTTCTATCTTTGTATTATCATCTATTTTTTTAGACATCTGTCCAAATCATTCTTGAAACCGACAAGTTTGGTCTTAGCCTTAGGAATCATACTGACTGGGCACTGGGGTGCAAATATCACCCATGGAGAAGATTTCCTACTCGCTCCCATTCAGGAAGAAGAAAGCGAAATCACACCACTTGCTGAGGCAGAAGTATTCAATGATTTGGTCCGTCCGATCTTAGAAAGCAAATGCATGAGCTGTCACAAAGAAGGAAAAATCAAAGGTGAACTTCGAATGGATCACATCGAAGGCTTGCAAAAAGGTGGAAAATCCGGTCCATTTGTCCTTGCCGGGGATTTCGAAAACTCGCACATGATTCAGCGAATCGGCTTACCGCTGGAGGAGAAAAAGCACATGCCTCCAAAAAACAAAGCTCAATTGACCGAAGAGGAGTTGATTATTCTGAGAGAATGGGTTGCAAATGGTGCTTCGTTTGACCAAAAAGTGATGGAAATCGCTCCGGAAAACGAGCTATTTATCCTAGCTTCCAACAAGTTTGAAGCGAAAAAAACCTACAATTTTGAAGCAGCTGAGGCCTCAGATATCAAATCACTAAATAATTTTTTCAGAAAGGTAGAGGCTATTTATCCAGAATCTCCAGCCTTGGAAGTATCCTATTTTAGTATTGCTGCCTTTGATCCAAATTCACTGGGAGAGCTGAAAAAAGTGAAAGGTCAGATCGTCAAATTGAACCTGAATAAAATGCCGCTTACGGGAGTCGATCTTTCGGTCCTGAAAGAAATGACCCATTTAGAGGAGGTGCAGGCTAATTTTACTGATTTGGACTCCAAACAAATTCAGTTGCTAGCCTCATTGAAAAACTTGAAGTATTTGGCTATTTCAGGTAATCCAATTGATGATACGGGTCTTCAAGCCATTTCGCAAATGAAGACTTTGATCAATCTTTACCTCTGGACTCCTAGCCTGTCAGATGGTCAAAGAAAGACTTTGCAAACAAAACTACCAAACACGAGCATTGATTTTGGCTTTGATGGAAGCGGGACGATTTACCCTTTGAATTCTCCTAAAGTAACTTTTGATAAAATGATGTTTCGCGACAGCGTGGAAGTGGTGATTTCTCATCCCATCAAAACTGTGGACATTCGCTATACGCTAGATGGATCAGAGCCTGATAGTTTGACTAGTCCATACTATTCTGAGCCGATATGGCTAAAAAAAACAGGAACAATCCGAACCAAAGTATTTGCGAAAGATTGGATTGGCTCACCGGAAGCTAATTTTCAATTTCTGAAATCCGGTCTAACTCCTACAGAATATCAACTTCTAAGCACTCCCAATAAAAAATACAAAGGCAACGGAGTGGAAACGCTTTTCGATCAGATCAAAGGACAAAATAATCATACCACAGGCGAATGGCTCGGCTTCCAAGATGAAGCGATGGAATTAGAGATGAAAATGGATCCTGAGGAAAATTATTCAGAACTGGTTATTAGTCTGCTGTATCACGAAGGGGCACACATCTTCCCTCCTGCTTTAGTAGAAATCAAAGGGCTTAAAAGCGGCATTTGGAAAACCATCGCAAGCGAAATCCCGGAACAATCCAAAAAAGTTGATTTACCGCGATCAAGATTTCTGAATTATGATATTTCTGTCGGAGGATATGAATCACTACGAATCAAGCTAAACTCGATCAAATCTTTACCAAAATGGCATCCCGGTGCTGGATCTAAAGGCTGGGTATTTGTGGATGAAATCCTACTAAATTAAGGAGATGGAAGCTTTTGAAAGGTATTCCCAATCTATTTCCGATAAACTGATTGCCGCCTTTGGTCAAAAATCAAAAATTCAAACAGCTTCTAATTGGGTGGCAAACTCACTAGTAGCTGAAGGCTGGATTTATACCTCAGGGACTGGGCATTCACATCTGCTTGCTGAGGAGATTTTTTATCGGGCGGGAGGCTTTACTCGAATTATTCCTATTCTTGATCCTGCCTTGATGCTTCATGAAAACGCCTCAAAAAGTACCGAAATAGAACGAATCGAGGGTTATGCTGCAAAACTTTTATCTGGGTACACTATAAGCTCCGCTGATATCTTCATCATAAGTTCAAATTCCGGGAGAAACCCTGTGCCTATTGAAATGGCTCAACTTGCAAAAGCTGCGGGAGCTAAAGTAATCTGCATTACCAATCTTACACACAGCAAAGCTCTAAGTTCGAGACACTCCTCTGGGTTGAAATTGTATGAAATCTGCGATCTCTATTTGGATAATTTTGGAGCGATCGGTGATGCAAGTATTGAATTAAATGGATTAAATACCAAGGTAGGAGCTACTTCAACAGTCATCGGCGCAGCACTTCTCCAAGCGATAATGGTTCAGGCTACAGAATTACTTATCGAAAAAGGATTTCAACCAGAAATCTGGAGCAGTGCCAATACCGAAAGTGGAGAAGAATCAAATGAATCCCTCACGAAAAAATATAAATCGTTTGTCCAATCCCTGTGAAGAGATTGAAACTCATAATTCTCTTTCGCTAACTGTTTTTTAAATAAAAATTCAGAATAGATCTCAAACAGATTCGAGTAAACCACATGACTTGCTTTCCTATACTTTATCATCTCTCGAAAAAAGCATAACAATTAGGACATTCCCACCTGCAAAGTAAGCAGACGTGTAGGCGAATTGGGTAATATCCATCCCGTTGAGTATTTATACTTCATTGAGATTAAAGGAACTATTTGATGTCAATTCAGCTCTTTTAAAAGAAATGAGAATCACCGTACTTTCGGTATAGAGTAAGTCCTGCCATTACAGTTTATTGTTTGCATCACTGCTGGGTTTCCATTTGAAGCAAAAATAATTCCTGCTACCAAAGCATTTGCCATCGAAGTCCCTGACATCATCATGTATTCATTATTTGGGAAGGTGGAAAATAAAGGATTTCCTGGAGCCACCCAGTCCACATTTGCTCCAAAATTTGAAAAAGCAGAACATCCAATTACCCCATCAATACAATTACTGTCTACAGATCCTACTGTAATAATATTTGGTCCATTGATACATCCTGGAGAATTTAGCTCAGCATCACTTTCATCATTACCTGCTGACATCACTACAAAAATTCCAAGTTTTGCCACATTCTCGATCGCTTCTTTGAGTTGAATATTACTGTTCTCACAGTCGGCAATATTGAAGCTTCCTAAACTCAAAACCACTACATCTCCTTGAATACCAAATTTTGCTACTTGGTCCAAAGCACCTATGATATCAGACCAGAATCCTTCACCTTCGGCATCTAGTACTTTAAGCGAAATCAAATTGGCTCCTTCAGCCACCCCGCTCATTCGGAATTGACTTGGATTTCCTTTCCCTCTAGCACCAGCGATACCTGCAATGTGAGTCCCATGTCCTACCAAATCCGAAAGAGGATTAGAATCAACAAAAGACTTGCTGTATTTACGATCAACTTTCAAATCCTGGTGCTGACCGTCAATCCCCGAATCAACTATCCAAATCGATTCCTTTTTTGAACCATTGATTTTTACGGGTCCCATGGATTGTATAACTGCGCAGCTAGTTCCTTGATCGATATCGTAGGAATATTCCTCTTGCATTCTAGGCCGGCTTTGCATCCTTGGCCTACTCTGCATTCGTGGTCTGCTCTGCATTTTGAAATCCTCTAGGACGGATTGAACCTCCATGTCATTAAGCAATGCCTGCCTTTGCACATCGGTTAATTCAGCTACAAATCCCACTTCTGCATCAGCAAAAGAAGAAATAAGCTTTGTAACACCATTTTCTTTGGTAACAGTTTGCACTTTCTTCAATTTTTGATCCCGGGAATTTTTTCCTCTATCATTATTGCTATCCCGCTCGCCAGTTTCACCTCTTGAGCTAGCGACGGCCGATTCTTTAAGCTTTACGACATACCTTTTTTGAGCTTCTGCTTGACTAAAGAAAAAGATCAAAATAACCAGACTAACAATTTTTTTCATGATGTTCTAAAAATTAGTGAAAGTATACTATTCAATTTGCCTCTAAGATAGATAAGTACTGAATCTAAAAATCCTATACTAATGAACCCTATTTTCTAAGTCAATTTCCTTTTCTAGTTCCTCACGATAAAAGCTTAAGTTCGCTTTCACTTTATCCTCCAGCTCAGGATTTTTTATATCAGTCAGCTTCTGTATTTCCTCTAAGATAGTTTTCGCTACCAGCAATCGTGCTGTCTCCTTATTGTCGGCAGGAATCACAAACCAAGGAGCATCAGGCTTTGACGTTCGATTGATAGCTTCTTCATAATAGGTCTGATATTCTTCCCAATGACCTCGTTCTTTGAGATCTCCCGGAGAAAATTTCCAGTTGTGCTTGGGCTCTTCCAATCTTCTGAGCAATCTCTTGCGCTGCTCTTCCTTGCTTAAGTGAAGGTAAAATTTCAAAATAACTGTCCCATTCTGTTGAATATGTTTTTCAAAATTAGTTATCTGCTCAAATCTTTTTTCCCAGAATTCCGGGGTAATATCTTCTACCTTTTTAATCCCAGGAATATTTTCACTGAGAATATATTCTGGATGAACTCGGGTCACCAAGACATTTTCATAATGGGTACGATTGAAAACGGAATATTTACCGCGTTCTGGCAAGACAACATAATGTCTCCATAAATAATCGTGCTCAAGTTCGTTGCTCGTTGGAGTTTTGAAACTTTGAATCACTACTCCCCTCGGATTAAACTCTTTAAATACCTCCCGAATCAAACTATCCTTTCCGGCAGTATCCATTCCCTGGAGACAGATCAACACACTATATTTATTATGGGCATACATGATATCCTGATGATCACTTAATTTTTCACGGTACTTGTTGAGTTTCTTGTCTTTTTTCTTTTCAGAACACTCTAGGTCTATGAAAGTGGGAATTGATTTGAGGTCGATCGGTGTACTTACTTTTAGTGATTCTACAGGGATATTTTTCATAAGTTGGGTTTTGAGTGATATAAAAATTCTTTCACCAAGCAAAAAACAATATAATATTTTATCTTAAACCCATCAGTCCCACCACCCAAAATCACCCTAAAGTTTCTATGACTTCATCACCTTTAAATTCTTCGATAAGCAATCGCTATCTCGCCCTTGATGTTCTTCGGGGAATGACTATCGCCTTCATGATCATCGTCAACACGCCAGGAAGCTGGTCATCATTATATGCTCCACTTGCACATGCAGAGTGGCATGGATTTACCATGACAGATCTGGTTTTTCCAACTTTCCTATTTGTCGTTGGAAATGCAATGAGCTTTGCAATGAAGCGATTGGGAGAAATGTCTGCTAGTGATTTTTTTAAAAAAGTTGGGAAAAGAACAATTTTGATTTTTCTCATCGGTTGGCTGTTGAATGCATTTCCATTTTTCGATTACAATGAGGCTGGAGAGATGGTCTTTATCGATTTGACAGAAGTAAGATTATTTGGAGTGCTCCAGCGAATTGCGCTGGCTTATTTCTTTGGAGCCTTGGTTTTATACCTTGGAGGCCCGAAGTTGGGCTGGGTTTTTTCTATAATCGCGCTTCTGGGATATTGGGCGATCCTTTACTTTTTTGGTGATGGCGCAGATCCCTATAGTTTGGAGACCAATGCAGCCATCAAATTCGATTTGGCAGTAGTTGGAGCGGAGCGAATGTACACAGGTGAAGGAATCCCTTTTGATCCAGAAGGCATTCTTAGCACGCTTCCTTCCATAGTAAATGTAATTGCCGGCTACCTAACAGGAATTTTCATTCAAAAGCATGGAAACAGCTATAAAACTGTACGCACATTATTGATTTGGTCAATTGGTCTAGTCATCCTCAGCTATGTCTGGGACTTTGTATTTCCCATCAATAAAAAAATCTGGACCAGCTCCTATGTCTTACACACTGTGGGAAGAGACTTACTGATCATAGCCATTTTGATCTGGTTTATTGAAATCAGAAACTGGAAAGGTTGGACCTATTTCTTCGAAGTGTTTGGGAGAAATCCTTTAATACTGTATATCGCCTCAGGAATTGTAATTTCGATTATTTCCATGATTCCAATTGGAGATGCTAATCTTAAATCTGCTATCTACCACTCCCTTTACGCAAGTTGGCTGAGTCCAAATATGGCCTCACTCCTATTTGCTCTAAGCTACATGCTTCTGATTTGGTCAATGGGATATTGGATGGATCGAAGAAAGATTTACATTAAGGTTTAAACCCATGTTTTACAGGACTTCCCTGATGTTTGAATCTTTTTGATTATTTTGGTTTGTACAAAAAGGAAAAAGGAGGACTTAACCAAGCTCCTACCTTTTCCCAAATATTTTTAAAACGCGGCCATGAGAACTGATTTGATTCGTAAGCATTCCATCGTATTTTTTTCGGACATCGTGGGGTACACCAAATTGATGAGTGAGGATGAGGAGGAAGCATTTACCATTGTGTCAAAAAACCTTGAGATCCACCAGGAGGTATTGAATCGCCATGGTGGTCATGTGATCAAGGAGCTCGGGGATGGTATTTTGGGTGTTTTTGACACCGCTTCTGCGGCGCTTTCGGCAAGTTTGGAAATTCAGAAAATCTGGAATGAAACTAAAGGGGTTGATGTTCGAATCGGGTTACAAAGTGGCGAGGTGATTTTTGACCATGGGGATGTTTTTGGAGATGCCGTCAATATTGCCTCAAGAATTCAAAGCATAGGAATTCCTGGGTGCATATTGTTTTCTGATAAAATCCACATAGAAATCCCAATTGAGGAGGATTTTAGATCGATAGATCTAGGATATTTCGAATTGAAAAATGTCAGCAGGAAGCTCAGACTATACGGGTTGATCAATCCGCCAGCCAGCATTCCAAATAGGAAAATGCTATTGCGAAATTTAAAAGTTCAAGACGGCAAAAGCCAAAAATTAGCTTTAGCACTCATCATTGCAATCGCTATGTTTTTAAGCTATGTCGTATATTCTACATATTTCTACAAGGAAGAATGGATTGAGGAAAAGTCAGTAGCAGTTTTGCCTTTTGTAAACCTGAATACGGATGAGGAACAAGTCTTTTTTTCAGATGGACTGACAGAAGATATGATATCTCATCTTTCTAGAATCAATTCGATCAAAGTCGTATCAAAATCCTCCGTGATGGATCTTAAAAATACGACCCAAAGTCTAAGTGAAATCGGGGCGAAATTAGGTGTCAAAACTATACTTCAAGGATCTGTCACATGGATCAAAAATAGCATCAATATTAAAGTAGAGCTCATAGATGTGACGAGAAACCGGAAGCTATGGACCAAAAATTATAGTCGTGATGCAAGAGAAATTTTTGAGATTCAGAATAACATTGCGTTGGAAGTCATGAATGCACTCGATGTCAGACTCTCAGAAGCTGATCTTATCCGAATTGAAAAATCGCAAACTAAAAGCTTAAATGCCTATGAATTATACCTTATGGGAAAAAAGGCCTATTATGCCTACTCACTGGACTCTAACCTGGTGGCTATCAAAGATTTTAAAAAAGCGATTCAGATTGATCCCAATTACGCTCTGGCCTATTCTGGACTAGCCGATGTGTATTCCCAACTGTGGTATTCCTACCAAGAAAATGCCTATTTTGATACTAGTCTTATGTATTCAGAAAAAGCCTTGCTTCTAGACAGTGCGCTGGCAGAAGGATATAATGCAAAAGGATCAGTCTATTATTTACAAAGCAGATATGAAGAAGCTGAACCATTCTTTGAAAAAGCGGTAGCCTTAAATCCCAATTATGCACAAGCAATGGGTAATCTAGGTTCAAGTTATTTCATAACAGGTAAGTTGGACCAAGCGATTCAAACCTCAATAAAATCCACAGAGCTCAATCCCGGAGGATTTATTTCACCCCAAACTGTCGGATGGGCGTACAGGATTCTAGACCACCAAGACATCGCACAAGAATGGCTAAAAAAATCGCTTCTAATTCGTGAAGATCCAGATACCTATGAGCAATTAGCGCTAAGTCTACTAGCACAAGGAAAGCGGGAAGAAGCCTTAGAAGTAATTCCAAAGATCCTTTCTTTCAGTTCAGAAAATTTATACATCCGATACCAGTCAGCTGGGATGATTTCCCTGATGGCAAAAGATTTTGGCAAGGCTAAAACTTACTTTCAAGTCTCATTTGATCTCAATGACCAGCAAATGTCTGATTACTGGTTTATGAGTCCAATCTATTTGGCTTATTTTAAAAAAGAAGAAAATAACCCTGACTACGCCTCTCTTCTAGAGTCGAGCCGCAAGTTGAGATTAGCATCGATGGCCGATGAAGATCAAGAACCCATCCTCCCACTGCATCTTAGTGCTTTAGAAGCAATAGCTGGCCGAGAAAAAGAATCGATCGGGTATCTATTTAAAGCAAAAAATATGAATTGGCTTGACAAATTCGCTATAGAGCAAAACACTGTATTTGACTCATTCAGAAATGACGCGGATTACATCAAGCTTATTTCTGAAATCAAATCTGAAATCAATCGACTCAATTATAAGTTGGAAAATTCAAAGTCATTAGATATCAGACAAAAATAATCCGAGCGATATCAGTATTCTGGATTTTTTCTTATGGTATTTTCCTTTCCTGAGTTTATTGTTTATTGTATCGAAAGGTTGAAATCGGAGTTGTCTGAATATCGATAATGGCATTCCTAGCGATGAAATTCGCGCTAAGAATGCCCGATTTTTCACTGTATTTTACCAATAGGATAGCTTGTATTCCCGGGTATAGCAGTGACACTTCCAGAAGTTGTGTTGGGTATGCCTCCATTGGCATGGATGATGCCTGCCATAATCGCACAAGATGCAGACGTCCCACTCCTCAAGATATATTCATTGCCTTTAAAGGTTGAAAATATCTCATTTCCGGGCGTGACAAAGTCGATTGATGGCATTCCAAAGTAAGAGAAATCCGAAAAAGTGGCTGTTTGTAAAGAATCCAAACTCAAGGATCCTACGGTCACAAAATTCTCACCTTCCACACAACCCATAAAATTAACTGTTGAAGATTTCTGAAGACCCGTGGAATCGACATTTCCGGCAGACATCACAATGTATATTCCCTTATTATATATTACTTTTTTCAATTTTTTTCTATTGCCTGAATTAAAATAATTACATGCTTCTAATTCTTCTGCCCCCAAACTCATTGAAATAATGTCCCCTCGTGAAGATTTTCTAACTGAATAGAGAAATCCACTAAGGACATCTGACCAATTTCCCGTACCAGTACTATCCAATACTTTGACGGACACCATTTTTGCTCCAGGTGAAACCCCGTTAAAGTGTACCAATGTATCTGTAGGATCAGTTGATTTGGCCCCTATCAATCCCGCGCAGAACGTACCATGACCATTTCCATCTACATATGGATCCGGCTCTGAATCCACAAATGATTTTGGATCATCACCTCCTACCAGTTGAGCTGTTAGATCTTGATGATACCCATCGATTCCAGTATCCACAATCCAAACTTTTGCCGTTGATCCAGGATTAGCTCTAGGCCCACCTACAAAAAGGATTGCCTCTATCGTTTGTCTTAAGGTATCGAAGTGCCATTCCTGTATCCTTGGTCGCTGGGCTTGGATGAAGGGGTCAGATTGGATTCTCGGCCTCTGAGATTGAATTCTGAAATCATTCTGAATCTCTTTAGCCCCTGAAAACGGTTTATTCAACTTGTCGTATTGTTCGGGAGTGATATCCGCTGAAAAACCATTTAATCC
This sequence comes from Cytophagales bacterium, assembly GCA_038320155.1. Lineage (GTDB taxonomy): Bacteria > Bacteroidota > Bacteroidia > Cytophagales > Cyclobacteriaceae > Algoriphagus. The sequence goes on along the minus strand of JBBQDY010000007.1, from coordinate 4,558 downwards.
TTCATTAAATACGTGATCTTCATCGATTTTTATACCCTTTTTACTTGCGTAGTTGATTATTTTTCGGGGAGTATTATATCTTTTTGCCACAATTACGACATAATGATCTTCGATAAATTTCTCCGGGGCCACTCCCAGTGGATTGATTTTGGGTGAGCACTCATAAAATAAAGTACATGCAAATAAGATTAAGATTTTTGTGAGATTTTTCATGACAGAATAGTTAAAAGGCTGAGAAAAATATTTCATGTTAGTATTTAGGGGAATGAATTCTGTTTCTTTTTCAAATAAAATAATCGGGCGCCCATTTCACTTTTACGCTCTGGAAGGTTTGATCCTCCAATTTAGCTGTAGCCAAGTTCTCTCTCATTCCTTTAGACAGCCTATGTGACTAATAAAAATGCCTTATGTTGCACCTCCCGATTCGCAGGTATGTCAAAATTTATATTTCGTGATGATTTTGCTTTTAGCTCAATTTTGTATCTCTTCTCATTGTTGACAAACGAATTGCCTATTAAAAAAAAAGCTGTATCCGTGAGTAAAAAATATCTCATTTAGATAAAAGTTAAATCGATATAAAAATTAAGGTTAAATAAATGTAAGCAAAATTCTACTTTAAAAATCTTAATGTCAATGTTTTAACTATTTAGCTGATTTGCTATTCCTTCTTTGCCCTATGCTAAATGTTATTTATTTGGTCAATTGGATATTTGATGGAGCAGAAAAAAAAAACCTACCTCAAAGTCTAAACTTAATTTTATGATTTACAGCATTTTCTAATTGTTTATTAAATTGATCCATCTTTTAATTAAATCCACTTTTTTATGAAACTGAAAATTGCAGTATACAATGTCGAATGGATGCGAAATCTTTTCGATGCAGATGGCCAGCCTGTCACCACTGGAAAAGATGGCGCAAGAAGTCAGCAGCTAGCAGAAATCGTCGATGCAATGGACCCTGACTTTATGGGAATTGTGGAAGGCCCAAACACGCTAGTCAGTGGAGCAAGAACAGCCTCTGCTCAATTGGAAGCATGGACTCAGCTTTTTATTCCTTCCAAAGTTTACAAGGGAATCCATGGTTTCCCCTCTGCCGGGCAGCAAGAGCTTTGTGCGATCTACAAACCAGACAAACTCAAGGTGCTTTTTACTCCAGTCACGGAACTGGGTAAACGCTTTGACGAGCCTTTCCTAGTCGATACTACCAATCGACTAATCAAAGAGCAATACGAACATTACCGACCACCATTGGAGCTGAGTTTATTGACCGCCGATGGGCAATTTATCTCTCGTGTAATAATAGCACATACCAAATCGAAGGGAATTTTTGATATGGTGGATTATGCGAGATTCGAGCAGATTTCGGCTAGAGACCGATTGAAGCTATTTGCGGAGTGTATGTCTATCCGAGAGCGTTGTGATACCTACCTTCAAAAAGGTCAGCAAGTCATGGTCATGGGAGATATCAACGATGGATTTGACTTGGATTTCTACGAAAATAAATTCAGTAAAAGTGCTGTCGAGATTCTTTTAGGTGACACTTGGTATCCAGAATTGATTTTAAAATCGGTTCTCCCTAAGCCCAAATTGGGTTCTTATGGATATACTCCCAACTCCAGCAGATACAAAGATCGGATCACAGGAGATCGGATCAATGTGTTGATCGACCATATTTTAGCCAGTCAAGGACTGAATTTTTCTAATGGAAAAGTATGGAATCCCTATTCGGAAAAAGATAACCCCGTAATTCAGGGCCTTCGGTCTCAATTATTGAATGGTTCTGACCACTTCCCAGTGATGGTGGAACTTGAATTTTGAAATTGAAAATATTGAAAATGCAACACAAACCATGATCGCTAGCCCGGAAAGGAAACAGGTAAATCCTTAAATCAATCAATTAGATATCAGCATTTTAGCCTCATAAATAGTAATCATTACAATTTGGGATAATTACCTTAATAATAATCCATGGGAAATGATGGGATTGTTATTTCAGAGAGCTCAACAAACCTTAGTCCGTTCAAAAGCAACTGAATTTCGTAGTGGATAGAAAGTATTAACTTACTCGAATAATCAATTTGCAATAATTACCTCGCTAGATGAAAATTCTTGCATGAATTAAAAACCACAGTACTTGTCATTATGAAGATCTATATAAATACGCTCTTACTAATTCTCTTGTCTTACAATACAGCTTGTTCACAGAGCAACCAAACCGATCCACCTATTCAAAAAGGCAGTATCACAGTTGTAGAGGCTTTTCCTAAGCTTTCTTTCGATAGACCGGTTGATTTTCAGCATGCGGGAGATAATTCGAATAGAATATTTGTAGTGGAGCAGCGGGGTGTTATTTCAGTTTTTCAAAATGATACGAAAACAGCCGAGAAATCTGAATTTCTAGCAATTGAAAATCGAGTGGATGATTCTGGAAACGAAGAAGGTTTATTGGGACTTGCCTTCCACCCTGATTATGAAATCAATGGCTATTTCTATGTGAACTATACCGCTTCTAATCCCAATCGAACAGTTATTTCACGTTTTAGCGTTTCCTCATCAAACCCTAATCAGGCCAATCCTGCCAGCGAACTTGTGCTATTAGAATTTGCCCAACCCTATTCCAATCACAACGGAGGACAAATCTCATTTGGCCCGGATGGCTACCTTTACATTGCAGTCGGTGACGGGGGAAGCGGAGGAGATCCTCAAGGAAATGGGCAAAATAAAAAGACCCTATTGGGAAGTATTCTCAGAATAGATATTGATCAGAAAGATGGCGCAAGCCAATATTCCATCCCGGAGGACAATCCATTTGCCAACAACACAGAAGGCTTCAAAGAGGAAATTTATGCTTACGGCTTGCGAAATCCTTGGAGACTTAGCTTTGATTCTGACAATGGACAATTATGGACTGGTGACGTAGGACAAAATAAATTTGAAGAAGTAGATATCATCAAAAAAGGCGGGAATTACGGTTGGAATACAATGGAAGGCTTCCACTGCTTCAAACCAGCTGATTGTAATAAGGAAGGGCTGGAATTGCCTATTTGGGAGTATGATCATGCCCAAGGCGATATATCCATCACAGGAGGTTTTGTTTATCACGGCCCGAGTATGGACGAATTGGAGGGACTGTATATTTATGCAGATTACGTTTCAGGTAGAATTTGGAGTTTGGACGGCAGCAATCCCTCAAATCCAACTAACACAGAATTGCTGAATGCCGATTTCCCAATCTCTTCTTTTGGAATAGACCAAAATCAGGAATTATATATCTGTGGATTTGATGGTAAGATCTATAAGTTGAGCTACGAGTAAATCAATAAATCCATTACCCCTCAATCTCTTTCACCAAATCTTCATACCAAGCAGTTCCGTATTTCCTGGTAAGGGCATCTTTGAGGAATTTGTAGATCGGAACTTTCAGGCTGGATCCCAATTGACAAGCTGGATCGCAGATATGCCATCGGTCGTAATTCAAGGCATCAAAATCATCGTATTTCTTGACTCGGATCGGATACATATGGCAAGAAATTGGTTTTTTGTAATCCGTCTTACCGGCTAAATAAGCCTGCTCAATTCCACACTTAAGGATTCCTCGATTATCATACAATGCATAAGCACATTCTCGATTGTCACCAATTGTTGGCGTGCCCTTGTCTCCATCTTTGTCGATGACCCAAGTACCTTGCTTTTCGATCGCAGCCCTACCCTCTTCGGTAATAAAATCTTTAACGATGGGATAAATTTCCTCGAGGATTTTAGTCTCATCATCTTCCAAAGGAGCTCCAGCATCACCTTCTACGCAACATGCTCCTTTGCAAGCTTCTAAGTCGCAGACGAAAAAGTTTTCCTTGATATCATCTGACAGTACTACTTTCCCTACTAAAATCATTTCGCTAATATTTTGATTCCAAAGGTAGTCAATGCTTCCAAAAGATCGAATTAGGACTTTCGATAATCCTTCCTGCGAACATAAACTCCTTTTTTCAGACTCGCAATCAAATTTCCCGCCTCATCCCTCACCTCACATGGGAATTCAAAAGTGTATTTCCCATGTTCATCCGCTAGCTTTTTCGCTTCTTTGACTTGCTCAGGAGAAAGTTTGAATTCTGCGAAAACAGTCCCTTTGCCTGGTTTCAAAAAATCAATTGACGCATATTTATCCCAAATGATATACTCATCGCCTAAGTGAATAATCAGAATAAACATGAAAAAAGGATCACACATGGAATAAAGCGAACCTCCAAAAGCTGTTCCTAGCAGATTGCGATTAAACCAAGTAAGCTTGAGTCGAGTCCGAAACATGGAAAAATCCGGAGCATGTTCCACGACCTTAATTCCAGAGAATAGATAAGGCGGGTAGAAGTTCATCATGCTGATCAGACGACGAAACTTCTTCAATTTGGCATTTTCCATCCTCAAAGTTAGTTGCAATTGGCACAAAAAAAGAACCGCCCCAATTAAGGAGCGGCTCAACCCAGCACTATGAAGAAAAGCTAATTAAAGCCTTTACAAATACAGAACAGGTGCCCGAGATAAATGTTTGAAAAAAGAAAAAA
>JBBQDY010000006.1:0-32865 GCA_038320155.1 Cytophagales bacterium | reverse complement strand
ATGGGCGCTTTTTCTTCTTTCGAGGAAGATCGAAAAGGACTTTTAAAGGCAGGATATCTCGCAGATTTGATTGTTTATTCTGAAGATGTTTTCACAATTGACCCGATGAAAATCCATCATGTGCAGGTAGAAATGACACTGGTAGATGGGAAAATAATTTACTCAAAAAATTAAATATTCAACTAATACGAAACTTGGCTTTGGGTTAGTCGTTTCAATTTTTGAATCAGCATCTTATGAAAAACGCCCTACTATTTCTCTCATTCATTCTATTAATGAGCTGCAATCTTTCTACAGAAGAAGGAGGGGGAGATTCGTCTCCAATCGCCTTGGATCAATTATGGACTGAAATCAACCAGCTCGCTACTTCACAAAACTGCACCAATGCAAATGATTGGACTTTCACCCCGATTGGAAGTAAGCCCTGCGGCGGACCGATGAGCTACATTGCTTATTCCAAAAAAATCGATGAAAAGAAATTTTTGGAATTGGTGAATAACTATACCGCGTTGCAGGCTGATAACAATAAACGTAATGGGGCTATTTCCGATTGCGCATTGGTAGCAAGACCAAGCGGAGTGATTTGCGAAAACAACAAGGCGGTATTGGTGTATTAATTACTCCAACAAAGGCCGATCGATTCTCAACCGCTCAATCACCGCGTCTAAAGACCTATAATGATGGTAAACACTTTTCCAAATATTCCCTTTGTCTGAATATCGGAGCTTAGGCTGCTTATCCAAACCTCCAGAATACCAGTCTCCAAATTCATGGTCGATCAAATAGGTATCGGTATAGGTCCAAAGTTTTTGAAACTTCCCATAGTAGTTTCGTTCGTCTTCCGGATATAAGTCGGACATCATCAGTAGGGTATTCATTCCCTCTGCCTGAGCCCACCAGTTTTTGGTGTCGTGTGTGACTCGGAATCCATCTTTGAAATAAAAAGCCTCGTCATAGAATCCACCTAGCTCTTCATCCCAACCTTTGTCCAAAGCGTGATCTACCATTTTTTTTGCGATTCGATGGGTAATAGAGTCATTTTTCAATCCCAGCACGTGGGAAGCTTCCAACATCAAAAATGCCGTCTCCACATCATGCCCAAAAGAGACATGATCAAGTAAATGATGCGCTTCTATCACTGCTTCTGATGAATCTGCAAAAGTAACAGGAGACCAATCTGGATAAAGAAATAAGGTGAGATACCCTTTTTCTGTGACAATTTGATCCCTGATTAAAAGTAGCATCTCCTCCAATCGTGCTCTCAGAACTGGGTCTGGCCATACTTGATAAAGCTCTGTAAATGCTTCTAATATATGGATGGAGCTGTTTTGATCTTTGTAGCCAAAATTGGAAGTTGTAGGAGTTTCCAAAGGTCGGATTTGTGGTTTCCCGCTACGCTCTAAATGCTGGAAATAACCTTCGTATTTCGGGTCATGTGCGTTCGAATCCAGCCAGTAAAAAGCTTTTTTGGCCAGTTCCAGCCCTTCAGGATCTCCCGATTGCTCGTAATAGGCAGCCAAACCAAAGATGCCAAAAGCATTTCCATAGGCAGTTTTGGTAGAGTCATCTTTGACATTGCCTTGCTTGTCCACGAGCCAATAGAATCCTCCTTTTTCCTTATCCCAAAGTCGGTTTCTCAAAAATTCAAATCCATGCTTTGCACCATCTTTGAAATAGGAGATTTCCGGATAACGAATAGCCGCCTTCGCATTGGTCCAAGTATGCCGAGCTTGGGTGACGATCATTTTATCCTGCTTTTCTCCCGGTTTGAAATCGTAGGAAAAATCACTTAGAAAGCCACCATCTGCCGTATCTATTGATTGGGGATACCATTTGTCCAAGACCTCTGTTTTGAGATGCTTTTCCATTTGATCAGCTAGGATTTCTTTTTCAGATTTTTCAGGTGAATTGCAGGCAATGAAAAAAGGTAAATTTAGAAGACAAAAATATCTCAAAGACATAATGGATGATTTATGATGAGAAAAAAAATTGAAAGATTGAAACGAATCTGGACATTTGTCGTTATATTTATGACAGTTGTTTTAGAATTAATTAGCTCGCCATGACTCAATTCACCATTTTTGATCCCGAAGTAGCCTACAATACTACTGATGATAAGTTTATAAATGACATCATTGCGCTTGTGAGACAAGGGGTTTCATTCGATGATTTTAGCGTTTTTGCTTCAAAGAGCGCGTTTTCAACATCAGAATGGTCAGAATTTTTACACATTTCGGAGCGTACTATGCAACGATACCAAAAGGAACAAAAGTCATTTGATTCTTTGCAGTCAGAAAAGATAGTCGAAATAGCATTACTTCAAAAGAGGGGAGTGGAAGTATTCGGGAACAAGTCAAAATTTCAGAATTGGCTTGAGACACCCTGTTTAGCTTTGGGAGATTTGGAGCCAAAATCCTTTTTGGACAGCAGCTTTGGTATTACTCTCTTGAAAGACGAACTGACTCGGATTGAATACGGGGTTTTGGCATGAGACTTTATCGTCTTAGCAAAAGTAAGTTCTCTTACGATTTATCAGGAAAAGGTGCGGAATTAGCAGGGGGCCGATGGAATAGTAGAGGTAAAGCATTGCTCTATACCGGCCAATCCAGAGCACTTTGCACGGCTGAAATCGCCGTCCATACACCACTGGGAAATATTCCGTTGGATTATGAAATCGTTGAGATTGCTATTCCTGATTCAGTTATAGTGAAAGAAATCGAAATTTCAGACTTGCCATTCGACTGGAAATCTATTCCGCATTCCCATTCCACTCAAGAGATTGGAGATAAGTTTATTTTAGAAAATGAGTTTCTGGTATTTAAAGTACCTTCAGTAGTTGTTCAAGGAGATTTTAACTTTTTGATAAATCCAGCTCATCGAAGATTTAATGAAGTAGAAATCACTTCAATTAATCAGTTTGAATTTGATGTGCGACTGTTTTTGAAATAGAATATGATTGTACGGCATGATGCCAGCAAGCCTGTTTTATTTGTTTTTCTGGACGGAAGATGGAAGACCGAAACGCCTAAATTTAGGTGTCACTTCAATTTTTATAATGCTTACTCCAACTACGGGCAAAAAAGCGTAACTCAAATTGAATTGGAATTATCGCAATCACTCTTCCATCAACTTTTCTAAAACCGTACAAGCTGCTTCCGATAGTACAGTGCCAGGTCCAAAAATTGCCGTAACTCCGGAGTCATACATGAATTGGTAATCCTTTGCCGGAATCACTCCTCCTGCAACGACCATTATATCCGCTCTTCCAAGATTTTTTAATTCTTGAATTAGCTGTGGGACCAGCGTTTTATGACCTGCTGCCAAAGAGGAAGCACCTACGATGTGTACATCATTTTCAATAGCTTGGCCAGCGACTTCCTCTGGAGTCTGGAAAAGCGGCCCGATATCGACATCAAATCCCAGATCGGCAAATCCTGTTGCGATCACTTTTGCGCCGCGGTCATGACCATCCTGGCCCATTTTAGCTATCATAATCCGGGGACGCCTGCCCTCCATTTCAGCAAATTGATCTGAAAGCTCAGTAGCTTTTTTAAAGGATTCTTGGTCTTTCATAGCTGATGCATACACGCCTGAGATGGATTGAGTTTTTGCTTGGTGTCTTCCAAATACTTCCTCAATCGCCATTGAGATTTCACCTAAAGTAGCTCTTTTCCGAGCTGCCTGGATCGCAAGTTCCAATAAATTGCCCTCTCCAGATCGTGCTGAATCAGTTATTAAATTCAAGGCGGATTTTACCTCTGCTGAATTTCTGCCAGATTTCAAATCAGCCAATCTTTTCACTTGAGACTCTCGAACCGCCTGATTATCCACATCCCGAACTTCTAAATTGGATGCTTCATCTACTTGGTAGCGATTGACTCCGACGATGACATCTTTTCCACTGTCGATTCTTGCTTGTTTTTTTGCAGCGGCCTCTTCGATTCGAAGCTTTGGAAGTCCAGCCTCAATTGCTTTTGCCATGCCACCCAACTCTTCCACTTCCTCGATCAGGGTCCAAGCGCGTTCGACCAATTGATCCGTCAAATACTCGACATAATAAGATCCTCCCCAAGGGTCAACAGTTGCAGTCACGCCGGTTTCTTCCTGTAAGACAAGCTGTGTGTTTCTGGCGATTCTTGCCGAAAAGTCAGTGGGTAAAGCAATTGCCTCATCCAATGAATTGGTGTGTAAAGATTGTGTATGTCCCATCACAGCAGCTAGTGCCTCGACGGCCGTTCGGGTCACATTATTGAAAGGATCCTGCTCGGTAAGCGACCAGCCTGAAGTTTGGCAGTGCGTTCGAAGCATCAATGATTTTTCTGCTTTGGGCTCAAATTGCTTTACGATCTTTGCCCAAAGCAACCTGCCGGCTCGCATTTTCGCTATTTCCATAAAGTAATTCATACCGATAGCCCAGAAGAATGAAATTCTCGGTGCAAAATCATCAATATCCAATCCTGCTTTGATCCCAGTTCTCAAATACTCCAAACCATCGGCAAGCGTATAAGCCAACTCAATATCTGCCGTGGCTCCAGCTTCCTGCATGTGATAGCCAGAAATGGAAATCGAATTGAATTTGGGCATTTTTTGAGCGGTAAATTCAAAGATGTCGGCTATGATTTTCATCGAAGGCAGCGGAGGATAGATATAGGTGTTTCGGACCATAAACTCTTTCAGAATATCATTCTGAATAGTTCCGCTCAACTGCTCGGGATCCACTCCTTGCTCTTCCGCAGCTACAATGTAAAAAGCCAAAATAGGAATGACCGCTCCGTTCATGGTCATGGATACCGACATTTGATCCAATGGGATTTGATCAAACAGGATCTTCATATCCTCTACCGAATCAATGGCTACCCCAGCTTTGCCCACGTCTCCGACTACTCTAGGATGATCGGAATCATATCCCCGATGAGTGGCCAAATCAAAAGCTACAGAAAGTCCCTTCTGACCTGCGTCAAGGTTTTTCCGATAAAATGAATTTGATTCCTCTGCCGTAGAAAAGCCTGCATATTGACGGATGGTCCAAGGCCGCTGCACATACATGGTGCTGTAAGGGCCTCTGAGGTACGGAGCTTTACCGGCAATAAATTTCAAGTGTCCAGTTTCTTGGATAGATTCTGAATCTAAGATCGGAGGAACGGTAATCTTCTCTGGAGTTTCCCAGCTGTCCTCAATTGCATTTTCAGGGGATACTTTTTTTACACGCTTCCAATTTTTGAAGTCAGGTCTCATCCTTGGGTTGTTTTTTTAATTTCAACTAAATAACTGGCTCGATTTGGTGGTAGCTCGTGATCTTCCATTTTAGATCTCTCCAAATCCAATTCGGGTAAAGGATCACTTTTTAGCTCATATTTATTTACTCCGATCATGGATTTATCTTTCTTCAAAACCGATTCGTGAGTTTGCTTTGCTGTATTTTTGATAGCAGTGTGGATAGATCGGTCGGCGAAACAGGCTTCCCAGCCTCCTTTTTCTTCTAATTCTTTCAAAAGGGCGAGCACGTTTTTTTCAATTTCTGTAGCCAAGGTTTCTAGAAAGTAGGCTCCCGAAGCTGGATCCATGACTTTATCCAAAAAAGTCTCTTCTCGGAGAATCGTGGAGACATTTCTTGCAATTCGTTTGGTCAAAGGATCAACATCTTGACCAAAAACAGGCTTTACCCAAAGTGAATTGCATCCTCCTATGACTGCCGCCATAGCTTCATAGGTCTGGCGGATGAGTGAGGTATTCGGATCGAGCAAGGATTTGCTCCATTCGCTTGTAGATGCTATGAGATGAATTTTTTCAGGTTCCAAATCCCCTCCGAGATTGGAAATCAAATCTATCAAGAGGGATCGGATCGTTTTCATTTTTGCGATTTCCGGAAAGTGATTTTCTCCTATCGCGGTGTGAAACGCAAGCTGATTCATTGCTTGATTGACTGAAATTCCTTTCTCGGAAAACTGGTCAAGGATTTCAATTAATTCACAAAGTCCGTAGCCCAATTCTTGGATTCCTGAGCCTCCTGCATTTGCATATCGAGCGAAGTCAATCGTCATGGGAAAGAAATCAGGGAAGTCCTTAAACTCTGTAATCATTTGGATTCCAAACTCGATCTCTGCACTCAGATCAGTCTTTCCTGTAAACATGGATCCGGTAGGTGACCACAGAATACTTCCATGAAGCATTTCAGGGATGAGCTGCAGGGATTCTACCCAATTTTTCACCTGAATCATTACTGGGTTAATTTCTTTCAGAGGCAAAAAATAGAGTTGCACAAACTCTGTAAATACACCTTTCAGGATAAGATTCAAATCTTCTGTTCCATCGAGTTGCAGCACTAATCCTTCCGCACCCAATTGCAGAACTTCCAGAATCTCTTGATTGGTTGTCTTTTCATCCTTCATGGAAGGGGAGACCACATTATACCAAATACGAGGTGGATGTCCGGGAAATTTAGATGAGGGATTGAAGGTAGTCGGGAGTGGGCTTTTTTCAAGCTGTTCAAAACTATAAGCGGGTTCGATTTGTATTTCTTCCCAAAGCTTAGTTTTTAGAGAAGACAAATCTACTTTTCCTTTCAAATCTTGTTTGATTTGTGCTAGCCATTCGGCCTTGCTCGCTTCCGGAAAAGGGTAAAACTCTTGAGTTGGCATTTTGGGTCAAAAAGTTTGATTCTGTTTCAAAAATAAAGAAAACAAGCGGGAATGCGGGTGAATGGTGAGTAGCTTTTCTTCAAAACCCTTTTTCTTAGGAAAACAAAAGGGGAATTATGACTTGAATTCTGATGTTTGAAAAGTCTGAATTCTAAAAGGTGAAAGAAAAAATAAAGCCTACAATCTGAATACTTGAATGAAATGATGGTCTCGAATTACATTTGCTAAGCCTATCGAACCACTATGTCCGCTTTGATTAAACGGCTTTCAAAAAAATCTCAAATAAATAAACGTCACCAAAAGGCCGATTGATGGAGATATGACATTTTCAAGCCGAATTTGATTTTTTATTTAATTTAATTTTCTTCAATTTTGACACCCTTGGACCCACTACGGGTCATTGTTTTTCAGAAACCTTCTCTAATGAGTTCAGAAGCTAACGCAGTTTGGAATGAATGTTTACGTGTTGTCGAACAGCATGTCAACGAGCAGAGCTTTTCTACTTGGTTTAAACCCATTAATCCAGTCAAATTAGAAGGGACAATTCTCACAATTCAGGTCCCTAGTCAGTTTTTCTATGAATGGCTTGAGGACAACTATGTTCAAGTTTTGAAACTAGCCATCAAAACAACACTTGGTCAAGGCGGGAAATTGGAGTATGCAGTCGTTGTAGATAAGGGTAACTCTTCCAACCAACCCTATGTGGTCTCTTACCCTCAGGGAAATGCCGGAGCTAAGAAAGGTCAGCTAGAGGAGCAACACAGAACTCCATTTGAGATGCAATCGCTGAATGCGGAGGCACTCACCAACAGTAATCTGAATCCAACTTATACTTTTACTACTTATATCGAAGGGGATTGTAATCGACTGGCTAGGTCCGCAGGTTTTGCTGTAGCGACCAAGCCAGGAATAACTTCCTTCAACCCACTCATGGTTTATGGTGGTGTAGGTTTGGGCAAAACACACTTGGTGCAGGCAATCGGGAACGAGATCAAAAATGGTCCAGAAGATAAGTTTGTGCTCTATGTCTCTTCTGAAAAATTTGTAAATCAATTCATGGACTCCATTAAGGATGGAAATGTGAAGAGCTTTACTAATTTCTACATGCAGGTGGATGTGTTGATTATCGATGATATTCAGTTTCTCGCAGGAAAAGATCGGACGCAGGAAATGTTTTTTCACATATTCAATCACCTACATCAGAGTAAGAAGCAGATCATCATGACTTCCGACTGTCCTCCTCGAGACTTGAAAGGTTTGGAGGAACGATTGCTATCCAGATTCAAATGGGGATTGACAGCAGATCTTCAAATGCCGGATTTTGAGACGAGAGTGGCGATCATTCGACGGAAGATGGAATCAGAAGGAATAGTAATTCCGGACGATGTGGTAGAATACTTAGCCTACACCGTGGATACCAACGTCCGTGAATTGGAGGGGATTTTGATTTCTCTCATTGCGCATTCTTCTCTGAACAGGGTTGCAATCAGCCTTGAACTCGGCAAAACGGTGATGAAAAATATCATCAAGGATATTGAAACTGAGGTAGGGATTGATTTTATCCAGAAGTCAGTTTCCGAATATTACGGGATTGATATTGTCGATTTAAAGGCGAAAACCCGAAAGAAGGAAATCGTGATCGCGCGTCAGGTCTCTATGTATTTCTGCAAAGAGTTTACAAACCACTCACTCAAATCAATCGGCTATCACTTTGGCGGTCGAGATCACTCCACGGTGATTCATGCGATCACTACGGTCAATGACATCATGGAGACAGATTCTTCATTCAGAAATACGGTGAATGAATTGAAGAAGAAGTTTAAAATGCGCTCGTATTGAATTCAGAAGTGAAAAGTAACAAAGCTGTCTTGATGCTATTCTTCTAATTTTTTCTCCATCGTATTTTCAAACCGATCTAATAATCTCAAGTATTTCTTCTGGATATTTTCCAAAAACACATGCTGAGTATCGATTTCATAGATTGGATTGTATTGAATTCGGTCAATCACCATGTCGAGCCAAGATTTGCCATCGTCGATAAGGTCAGCATGAAAGGACTCGACGGTCAAATCTCTTGAACCCGTAAAAGGGCCTTTGCCCTGTTTTTTGAAATATGCGACAAGTACTTTGAGGGCTAATTCGTGCGTCGCTTCAAAATTGATGATCAATTCTCGTGATTGAGATTCGGTCAAACCCCCTTTTTTGGCGCGCTGGATAAATATCCTCAAATCTTCCAATGCACTGGAAAATTCAGTTTGGCATTCTTCGCAGGTTTTTGGGAGGGATTTCATACGCAACTTTTCAAGAAGGTACTAAAATTCTTTAAAAAGGCATAGTTACCTCACATTAAAGCTCTGCATGAAAGGCTGACCATTTGGAGCAACGCCTTCAATCAACAATTTTCCGCTGAATTCTTCCAAATACTTACCCACTGCTTTTGGGTCTTTGGCTGCTTCACGATTAAGTTGTGTAATCACAAATCCATCCCGTAATCCCAAATCCCGAAGGTAGCCTCTGGTTAGCGCGGTGATCTTGATGCCATAAGGAATGCTGAGCCGATCCTTTTCGATGGTATTCACGGCTTCGAGTCTTGCTCCCAAGATTGCTGAATTGAAAAACTCCCTTTTCAAGATGCCTTCGCCACCTTCTAGATTTTGAAGGGTAAGCTGAGTTGCTTTTGTGATACCATTCCGTTCGAAAATTACCGCTAGTTTTTGACCCGGGTAATAGTAGGAGAGTGCTTCTTCAAAACTTCCCATTCCAGAAATTCCTTGATCGCCAAGCTTGGTAATCACATCATTTTTGGCAATTCCCGCAGTTTCAGCAGCGCCGCCTTTGACTACATGCGTCACAATCACACCATCGAGTGTATTGAGTTTCATCGCTTCAGCTAGCTCAGGCGTAATCTCCACTGCTTCGATCCCTGGAATGGCTTTTTGGACTTCTCCATATTGAATCAGATCGTTGGCTACTTTCATGGCGATATCCACTGGTACAGCAAAACCATACCCGGTATAAGATCCTGTTCGGGAAAGAATCGCAGTATTTATTCCCACCAGTTCCCCTTTCACATTTACAAGTGCGCCACCTGAATTTCCAGGATTGATGGGAGCATCAGTTTGGATAAAACTTTCCAAAGGAAAATCGCCTCCTAGAATATTGATTTGGCGCTCTTTTGCAGAGACGATTCCAGCTGTGACAGTTGAAGTTAGATTAAAGGGATTTCCTACAGCCAGGACCCATTCTCCGATTTTCAAATCTCGGCTGCTTCCTCGCTTGACCGCAGGGAGATTTTCCGCTTCGATCTTTAACACTGCGATATCGGTATTCTTGTCAGTTCCAACGAGACGAGCTTTGTACGTTCTTTTCTTGTGAATCACCTCGACCGTTTCTGCCAAGTCAATCACATGATTATTGGTCACGATATAGCCATCCTGTGAAATAATTACTCCCGAACCGGTGCTCACGCGCTGGGATGGTCCATTTCCAAAGAAATAATCAAACATGCTGTATCGACGCGGGTCTGTGCCTGAGAAATTCTTGATAAATACAACCGATTCGGTGCTATTTTCAGAAGCTTCCACAAAGGAAATCGGTGGATCAGTGCGAAGATTTGATCCTCGACCTGAAACGAATTGATTTGTGTGTGATTCTTTTTGAAAATTTTCAATTCCAAAATCAGTAGTGCTTTCGGGGTTGGTAAAAAAGAATTGAGTCCAAATTGCCGCTCCTGCAAGTCCTCCTAGAAATGATAATCCTGTATTTTTGATGGTCGTATTCATAAGCTATTTTTTTCAATGGACGAATGAAATGGAGTTTTGATTCGGGCATTCACATTATTTAAGATGAAAGCCCAAATCAATTGGCTTATTTGAGACAAAAATTAGCCCAATCTGTAAAAACTAACGATTAGTACAAGGAAAAGTCTAGGCATCTTGTAATTTTGTCAGCCTGATAAGAAAACCTTCTGCAACTAGAGAAGGTTCTTATTCGATCAAAATCAAACCGCATGACAGAACCCAAGCGCGTAGCCATCCTAGGGAGTACCGGAAGTATCGGTACACAGACTTTAGAGGTGATTCGCCAACATGCTTCCGACTTTCAAGTCGAAGTACTCACTGCCCAAAACAACGCAGATTTATTGATCGAGCAAGCCTTGGAGTTTATTCCAAATGCTGTGGTGATTGGTAATGAAGCGCTCTATCAGAAAGTAAAAGAAGCTCTAATTCCAAAAGACATCAAAGTTTTTGCCGGGCAAAAAGCCATCGCTCAGGTGGTGGAAATGGAAACAATCGATGTGGTGTTGACTGCGTTGGTTGGTTATTCTGGGTTGATTCCGACCATCCATGCAATCAAAGCAGGGAAGCAAATTGCCTTAGCTAATAAAGAAACGCTTGTGGTGGCCGGTGAAATTATTACCGCTTTAGCTAAAGAAAATGGAGTGAATATTTTCCCGGTGGACTCAGAGCACTCCGCGATTTTCCAGTGTTTAATTGGCGAATTCCATAATCCCATTGAAAAAATAATCCTTACGGCTTCTGGTGGTCCTTTCCGCGGGAAAGATCGAGAATTCTTAAAATCAGTAACCAAGGCTCAGGCGCTCAAACATCCCAACTGGGAAATGGGAGCGAAGATTACCATAGATTCAGCTTCTCTGATGAACAAAGGCCTAGAGGTAATCGAGGCAAAATGGTTGTTTGGATTGAAGACCGAGCAAATCGATGTCGTAGTCCATCCGCAAAGCATCATCCATTCATTGGTGCAGTTTGAGGACGGATCGCTGAAAGCACAACTTGGCCTTCCGGATATGCGTATCCCGATTCAGTTTGCTTTGAGTTTTCCAGATCGGTTGAAAAATGATTTTGAGCGATTTGATTTCTTAAATTATCCTAATTTGACTTTTGATCAACCGGACAAAAAAACCTTCAGGAACCTTCAATTAGCATTTGATGCGTTGGCCATGGGTGGTAATGCTCCTTGCATTTTGAACGCTTCCAATGAAATAGCAGTTGCTGCTTTTTTAAGAGAAGAAGTAGGATTCCTGGAAATGTCAGATTTGATTGGCGAAACTTTGGCGAAAGCTGAGTTTATTGCGCACCCAAGCCTGGAAGACTACATCGCCACAGATTTGAGGGCAAGAGAAATAACACAAGAACTAATACAAAAGAATAAATAATGGATACTTTAATAATGGTGGGCCAATTGCTGCTGGGATTGTCGATTCTGGTGGGATTGCATGAATTGGGTCACTTGCTTACTGCCAAGATGTTTGGCATGCGGGTAGAAAAATTTTCTATCGGATTTCCTCCAAAAATCGCAGGATTCCAATGGGGAGAGACAGAATATTCGATTGGAGCGATTCCACTCGGGGGATTTGTAAAGATCTCAGGAATGATCGATGAATCGATGGATTCGGATCAAATGTCGGCCGAACCTCAACCTTGGGAATTCAGATCCAAGCCAGCATGGCAGCGTCTGATCGTGATGTTGGGCGGGATTATTGTCAATGTGATTACCGGTATTATCATCTTCGTTGTCTTGGTATACCAGAATGGCGAAACTTATTTTTCTCGGGATCAGGTCATCGAAAACGGCATAGTAGCGCATGAAATAGGTCAATCAATTGGCTTCCAAACTGGAGACAAAATAATAGATATCAACGGGGAGGCTTACACCTCAATCAATGATTTGAGTAGTGGCTCTGCCTTGTTGAGCGAAAATGGTTTTTATACCATTGAGCGGGCAGGCAAGCAAATGCAGATCGATATTCCTCGAGGGTTTATCAATTCATTCAATAGTCAGGAAGCTGTAAATAGCTTTGTAGATATTCGATATCCATTCCAGTTGTCAGTAATCGACGAGGGTGGTGCGGCAGCGAAAGCTGGGATTGATGTTGAAGATAAAATCTTGGCAGTCAATGGCCATTCAGTCACTTATTTTGATGAATTGCAGTCGGAGTTGGCTAAGGTCAAAAGTCAGCAAGCAGAAATCACGCTACTTCAAGAAGGCGACACTACTTCCACGATGGTAGCTGTAACCGAAAGGGGAACGATCGATATTGCAGTGCTACCATTGATTGAGCCTGTCCGAAGAAAATATGGATTTGGAGAAGCTATTGCAAAAGGGACAAACCGAGCTTTTAGCGTGGTGATCTTAAATGCGAAAGCCCTGGGCAAAATGTTCACCGGTGAAGTTTCCACCCGAAACGTATCCGGACCTATAGGAATGGCGAAAATCTACGGAGATACCTGGGATTGGACTAAATTCTGGGGGATTACAGGTTTGATTTCGATGATTTTGGCTTTTATGAATTTACTTCCAATACCCGCTTTGGATGGTGGACATGTGATCTTCTTGCTTTACGAAATGATTTCAGGCAGAGCTCCATCGGACAGGTTCCTTGAAAATGCCCAAAAAGTCGGAATGGTCGTGTTACTTGCCTTAATGGTTTTTGCAATTGGAAATGATATTTTGAAGATTTTTACGGGGGGATAAGTTCATATCAAATTAAACAAAAAAGACTGAGTTCATCGACTCGGTCTTTTTTGTTTTAGTGAAGTATAAACGGTTATTTTTTGAACTATTTGGTATTCTCAGCCTAGTTAGTTCAAGTATTTTGATTAACTATGCGTCTATTACTAATCCATTTATGGTAAACAAAACTTCGCTAGGATTCCTGCTCACTTTCCTACTTTTAACCACGACGATGCGTGCTCAAAGTGGATTTATAGATAAGTTTACTTATGACAATAACAATCCGGCAACTGGCAGTCCCGGTGATTTTATTGTCATGCCATCAGGTGTGAAAATTTTTGGAAATATTCTGAGTAAATATGACGAAGCTACCTATCAATATCTCGACTTTATGGCAGATGGGCAGACCTATACTTATTATCCAAAAGATCTTAAAGCCTTTGGATTAGCAAATTCTAGATTTTTCATGACTAAAACTGTACCCGGGGAAGTAGAGTCCAAGTTTGTTCAAATTTTAGTATCCGGTGAATTGCAATTGAATTTTTATGAGAATAAATATTTTGTAGACAATGGAACTGAGTTAATTGAACTAAGGGCTTTTTATACCCAAGGTCAGATTGAAGGAAATAAGCTTAAGCGCTATGTGAAAGCTTATATTAGTACTCTTAAATTTCAAATGGCCGGGAATTGCGGGACTAAATTGAATGACCAAATTGAAAAGACTAAAATGGAAGAACTTGATTTCGTCAGACTCTTTGAGGCCTATCATGAGTGCAATGGATTACCTTATACTAGTCATATTAATTCTGTCAAATTCCTGAAAGTATCTCCTGTTTTGATAGGAGGGATAGGAAAAGTAGCACTTCTTGATCGTTCCGTGGAAGCTGGTCAACAAAATGGCCTTGAAAATACGATTTCTTATCGCCTTCAAGGCGGGTTGAGGTTACATGATTTTCGAAAATTCCCCAGAATATCAATAGATGTTCGATTCGGAATTGAAATCCTCAATACGACTTTCCAAAGCAGGTTTGAATCTCCGGGAATTGTAATTATCCAAGCAGAAGAAAACTTCCAAGAGACCAGCTTATTCATACCTATAGCGGTCAATTACAGTGTCTATCGAAAAAACAAAGCAGACGTTTATCTAGGAATTGCTGGCGCCGCTTGGTACCCAAGTATGAAATCTTCACCAGGTAAGATTACAGAAGAACTTATTGGTAGAGATAGGACTAATATCTATAATAGAGAAATAGTCGTTGGCGTGAAACGACTATTTGTCCCTGGATTCAAAATGGGGGCAAATTTCCCACTTGGTCAGCGTATGAGAATTTTTACGGAGACTCAGTTTGATCTGCTTTTGGATTACTATACCACAAATATTCTTGCAAAGCGCTCTAGTTTTAGTCGGGCAGGTGTTTCCCTTCAAATAGGAATAGAATTTTAGTACTATGCAAAGATCAAAATATCTTTTTGTCCTTTTGCTATGCTTTTTCGGCGCATGCAAAGAAGAAGATCTCATCCCAATTGAAGGTGCCAACGTGACGATCCCAATCGTTGGGCTAATTGATGAAAACGGGGCGGAATTCAGTGCTGAGGTTAGAAGCATGGGGATTCATCCTATTGTTGAATATGGTTTTGTCTATGGCTTTTCTGATCGGCCGAATCTTAGTTCCGATCCAAAAATCTCCATGCAAGGAGCTCCGCCCAATTCTATTTCATTAAAAGCAGATAAAGATTTGATTAAGGGAAGGAATTACTTTGTAGCCTCTTTTCTCAAAACAGAAAACACTGTTTATTATTCAAAAAGTGTAGCATTTCAAAGTAAAGGGTCCAAAAACTTCATTCTACAGAATCTGTTTTCGAATGAGGAAGTGTATTTCGGTGACACCATTACTATTGAAGCAGCGAATCTTAAAGAAACCACAGTTTTTTTGATGAAGGTAAAATTTGAAGATGTCGAGGTTCCAGTTTTTGATTACTCAGTCGAGGGATTTAAGTTTCAGATTCCAAAAGATTTCAGGTTTGAGTACAGGATTTTTGAAGAAAATGACATTAAAATTACTGTACAAATCGCGGATCAGATTTACAGCATACCAAATAGCCTCAAGTTCAGGAAACCTCAATTTGCAGCGAGAAGATCTCTTGATTACATGGAAGAATGGGAGATAAAAGGGAAATACCTTTATTCTGATGTGAGGCAAGTACTGTATACTGTCGATGGAAATACTCATGTTTTTGAGATAACTTATTTTGACGATGAAACAATAAGATTTAAGCCCAAATTTCACTTCGCAGAGAAGCAGCCAGTGTTCCAAGCTCGTCTTAGAAATGTGAATCACGAAACCGATCAAATTGAAATCAATGAGAGTAGTCTCGCAAGTGGTCAAGAATTTGTCGAAAAGTCCATCAAAACCAAATTTGAAGTTGAGGCTGAAAATATCAATCCCTATTCAATTGATTGGCAACTTATTAAAAACCCATATCCTAATGCGGTTTATTTGAGTGCTAAACCCACTTCGACATCGAGGTTTGACTTTTCTGTGGAACCAATAGGGCCATTTCCAACTCGAAAATTTGAATTCCAACTGCTTAATTTCGGATCCATATCAAACAGTAAAATTAGTTATACATATCAAAATCCAGCTTTGCCGATACTGGATTTGTCCTCTGCATTTGGTTATACAGATAGAACGATGGCTGTAGGAATAGGGAATAAAAGTTACCTGTTCGCAAATAATAATATATTCGCCATTGACGTAGCACAGCGTACTTTTATAGAGGTTCAGTCTTTTTCAGAACCTCCAAACAGTCAATTTGGCTTTGCAGAAGGGCATAATGGAAAAATTTACTTCTCTAGGTTCTCGGAATTCGGTTCGCAAAATCCAGCTCCATTTTATGAATTTGATCCCCAGAGCGGAGCTATTCGTCAACTGGGAAATATTCCTGAAAATGGTCATTTGATAGGCACCTATGTGATTGAAGGAAAGTTGTATTTCGATATATGGAATTACAAGGATGGAAAAATGGAATACCTCAGGTTCACGTATGACTTTGCAAAAAATCAGTGGGCCAGAATACAGGGGAACAACCAGTTTTTTGTAGATAAATATGCGGATTTTGAATACGGGGGAAAATTATATGTCCTTGGAATAGGCCCCGATAAAAATTCTAGTTTGAAATTTGGATTATTCGCTTGGAGTTCTTCAACCCAACAATTCCAGATTGAAAAGACTTTAGATTATAGTGATTATCCTCAAAAAGATTTTCAAGTCGCTGTCAAGGGAGATTTTGCGTATTACCATTTAGCTGGGGAAAATATCCAATTTGATATTCGAGAAAAAAAAGTAAGAAACCGGTCAAAATTTTATCTGCTCGACACAAAAACAATAAACACTGCAAATGGAGAACTAATCATTTTAGGAAGATTAGGTAAAACCTTATTATTCAGGATTGATCCTGAATACTTCGATTGATTTACTGGATTTCTTTGGACAGATAATTAGTAACCTGCCAATCTGACCAGTCTCCCCAATTGGCATAGCCCTTGACATTTTAGGAAGAACCTTCGTTTTTTGGAGGTTCTTCTTTTATTTTAGAAATAAACCGACAGCCAGTCTGTCAATCTGTCTATATGAGTCAATTCGAAAATTCTGTATTTCAAAATTTGATGGTTGGTGAGTTTGCCGGAGAGGGAGACCTCATTCAGCTAATCACCGACGAAGAGGGTGAAGAGCAGGGTAAAGAGATTTATGAGGGAGAAATCCCCATCTTATCTGTAAGAAATACAGTGCTTTTTCCTGGAGTGGTGATTCCAATTACTGTCGGAAGACAGCGATCTATTCGGTTGGTGAAAAAGGCCCAGAAGGGGAGCAAACTAATTGGTGTATGTGCACAGATCAATGCCAATAATGATGATCCCGGTTGGGAGGATATTTACCAGGTCGGTACTATCGCTAAAATCATCAAAATGATCGTCCTTCCTGATGGAAATACTACGATCATCATCCAAGGTAAGAAACGATTCAAAATCACCGAACAGGTCACCGATGATCCTTATTTCATGGCTAAGGTGGACTATCTGGAGGAAAATTTCCCGAAGAGTTCAAAGAAGATTCAAGCCTTGGAAGAGTCGCTGAAAGACTCCGCTACTCGAATTCTTCACCTGAATCCAGAGATTCCTCGCGAGGCTCAAGTGGCTTTGGATAACATTGACAACACAGCTTTTCTTACTCATTTTCTTTCCTCCAATATCAATGCGCCAGTGGAGTCTAAGCAACGCTTGTTGGAAATCAACGATGGCGTAGAAAGAGCCACGCTTTTGCTTGAATTTATGATGAAAGACATCCAGATGCTGGAGTTGAAATCCGAGATTCAAAAGAAAGTCCATACCGATATCGATCAGCAGCAGCGGGATTATTTCCTGCGCCAGCAGATGAAAGTACTACAAACCGAACTGGGTGAAGAAGGTCCGGAAAAGGAAGTAGAAGATTTACGTGCTCGCGGGGATTTGAAACTTTGGAACCAAGAAGTCCACAATCACTTTGAAAAGGAGCTAAATAAAATTCTTCGAATCAACCCTGCAGCAGCAGAATATCCCATTGCACTCAACTATGCGGAAACGATGGTAGAGTTGCCTTGGAATGAATACACGCAGGATAATTTTGATTTGAAGCATGCCAAGAAGATTTTGGATAGTGATCACTTTGGCTTAGAGAAAGTCAAAGAACGGATCATTGAATACTTGGCAGTGTTGAAGTTGAAAAATGATCTCAAAGGTCCTATCCTTTGTCTTTATGGACCTCCTGGTGTGGGTAAAACATCCCTAGGAAAATCCATCGCTTCGGCTTTGGGAAGAAAATACATTCGGATGTCTCTCGGTGGACTGCATGATGAAGCGGAGATCCGTGGACATCGGAAGACCTATGTGGGCGCAATGCCTGGCAAGATCATTCAGAATATGAAAAAGGTGAAAATCTCCAATCCAGTTTTTGTATTGGATGAGATCGATAAGCTTTCTTCAGACTTCAGAGGCGACCCTAGTTCTGCTTTTCTGGAGGTTCTTGATCCTGAACAGAATTTCGCATTTCTAGATAATTTTCTAGAGGTAGAATACGATTTGAGTAAGGTGCTATTTATCGCTACGGCAAATTCTCTGGATAATATTCAGCCAGCCCTTCGGGACAGAATGGAAATCATCGAGGTGACCGGCTATACTCAGGAGGAAAA
This sequence comes from Cytophagales bacterium, assembly GCA_038320155.1. Classification (GTDB taxonomy): domain Bacteria; phylum Bacteroidota; class Bacteroidia; order Cytophagales; family Cyclobacteriaceae; genus Algoriphagus. The sequence continues at coordinate 14,527 of JBBQDY010000006.1, read as the reverse complement.
AGTAGAGATTGCCAAAAAACACTTAGTTCCAAAACAACGGAAAGAACATGGTGTGAAAGCCACTCAAATTACATTTGAGAAAAAAGCGTTGGTAAAAATCATCGAAGATTATACCCGCGAATCTGGAGTCAGAAGTCTTGAAAGAGTTATCGGGAAAGTGGTCCGAAACGTGGCCAAGTCGCTTGCGATGGATGAAGAATATGATCCAAAAATCACTCCTGAGGCAATTCGAAGAATCCTTGGTTCGGAGATTTTCGATAAAGAAACTTATGAGGATAATAGCGTAGCCGGTGTGGTTACTGGGCTTGCTTGGACAAGTGTCGGTGGAGAGATTCTCTTTATCGAATCCAGCTTGAGTAGGGGAAAGGGCAAATTGACGCTTTCCGGCCAACTTGGAGAAGTGATGAAAGAGTCCGCAATGACAGCACTTTCCTACTTAAAATCAAAAGCAGAAACGTTGGGCATCGATCATCGGGTATTTGATCAGTATGATCTGCATATCCACGTACCGGCCGGAGCAGTTCCAAAAGATGGACCTTCTGCGGGAATCACGATGTTGACGGCTATGGCTTCAGTATTTACACAACGAAAAGTAAAAGCCAAGGTGGCAATGACTGGTGAGATTTCCCTAATCGGAAAAGTAATGCCAGTCGGAGGGATCAAAGAGAAGATTCTTGCTGCCAAGCGTGCTGGAATCAAAGAGATCATTCTATGTAAGAAAAATAAGCGGGACATTGAGGAAATCGATGCCCATTACATCAAAGGGATTGATTTTCATTTTGTAGATCGCGTGAGTGAGGTTTTGAATATCGCGTTGTTGAAATCTAAGGTTGACCTCCCTTTGAAATTCAGTTTTACTAAGGAAACCCCATCAAAAGAATAATCATCAATTTCGATAGGAGAATAATTCTAAATCTCTCCTAAGAGGAATAAACATATTAAACATGGATAAAATCTTAAGCCTAACTCCCCGACAGATTGTTGCTGAGTTGGATAAATATATCATTGGCCAACATGATGCGAAGCGAAATGTGGCGATTGCACTTCGAAATCGAATTCGCCGACTAATGGTGAAATCGGAGATTCAAAAAGATATCGTACCTAATAACATTCTCATGATCGGTTCGACCGGTGTGGGAAAGACTGAGATCGCACGCCGCCTTGCCAAAGTAGCTCAGGCACCTTTTACCAAAGTGGAGGCATCTAAATTCACTGAAGTAGGATATGTAGGAAGAGATGTGGAAAGCATGGTGAGGGATCTGATGGAGCAATCCGTGGCGCTAGTCCGTGAGCAGAAAAATGAAGAGGTTAAAGAAAAAGCAGCGAATGCTGTCGAAGAGCTTATTTTAGATATTCTGATTCCACCAGTAAAAAGTGCTGGATTCACTCGAAATGCCACCATTGACGTCAATGAGAATGGAGAACCAACTAATGATCAAGAATTGAATGAGCGGACTCGAGACAGATTTCGCGAAAAACTTCGAGATGGTGAACTTGATGATCGTAGGATTGAAATCAATGTGAAGGCAAGCTCACCCGTGGGAGTGGGAATGATCGGAAATGGAATGATGGATGATGCAAGTATGGCAGGTCTTCAGGATATGATTTCCAACATGATGCCTAAAAAGGTTAAGAGAAGAAAGCTTACGATAGCTGAAGCAAGAAAAGTGTTGCTCGAGGACGAGATGTCAAAGCTGATTGATTTCGACGAAGTCAAAGAAGAAGCGATAAAACTCGCAGAGAATAACGGAATCATCTTTATCGATGAGATTGATAAAGTGGCAACCAAATCCGGAAAAGGTGGAGGAGGTCCAGATGTCAGCCGTGAGGGAGTGCAACGCGACTTGCTTCCAATCGTGGAAGGGTCAGCAGTGAATACTAAATATGGGGTAGTCAATACAGATCACGTATTGTTTATCGCAGCCGGTGCATTTCACTCCGCCAAGCCATCGGATTTAATTCCGGAGCTTCAGGGACGATTTCCGATTCGGGTAGAGCTTCAGAGTTTGACTCAAGAGGATTTTTCCAGAATTCTCCGCGAACCGAAAAATGCTTTGACCAAGCAATATCAAGCTTTATTTGAGGCCGAAAATGTTTCGTTGGAATTCAACGATGAGTCCATTGAAGAGGTGGCACGATTGGCATTTTTGATCAATCAGGAAGTGGAAAATATCGGGGCAAGAAGGCTTCACACAGTGATGAGTCACTTGTTAAATGATTTTCTTTTTGATGTGCCGGATACTATTCAGGCTAATTCAAAAATTATGATTACTAAAGAAATTGTGCAGGAACGACTCAGCACGCTTGTCAAAAACAGGGATCTGTCGCAATACATTCTCTAAGAAAATAGCGTCGCGAACTTACCTTTTGAACCATGAGCAAATCACTTTTAATTCTTACCGGACACAGCCAAGGATTGGGTAAAGCCCTTTTAGATTTCTATTTAGATCGAGAAAATTTCGAGATTATCGGAATTTCAAGAACGCTCTTGGATATTCAGTCTCCGAGATTAAAAGAGCTCAGTTTGGATTTGTCGGATTTGGACAGCTTGAAGGATAAACTGGATATAATTTTTCCTTCAGCATCCTACGAGGAAATTATTCTGATCAATAATGCTGGCTCCATTGGTGAGATCAAGCCTGTGGGCCAGTTGGATTCCAGGCAGTTACAAATGGTTTTTAACTTGAATATGCTTTCACCTGCTTTACTGATAAATGCTTTTGTGAAGCGCTATCAGGCTTCCGAGGCTAAGCGAGTTGTCTGTAATATCAGTTCCGGCGCAGCCGATAAGCCAATGGAAGGTTGGTCTGAGTACTGCAGTTCCAAAGCTAGCTTAGCGATGTTTACGATGGTTTGCCAGAAGGAGAATGAGAATTCTGGATTCCGTTTTTATAGTCTGGCTCCAGGAATCGTCGATACTGAGATGCAAGCAAAAATAAGGGAATCATCATCAGAAGATTTTCCTGCCATTGACCGTTTCAAAACCTATAAATCCGAAGGCAAGCTTTCTTCGGGAGCTGAGGTCGCAAAAAAAATCGGCTATTTACTGGCCAATCCTGACAAGTTTGAATCTGTCATACAGGATGTCAGGAATTTTGATTTGCCTTAGAATTATTTTTTCGGGTAATCGATAAACCAGGTTTCAGCATTACCTGCACCCAACTCTTTCCAAGAATCAATGGGGGCTTTGAAACCATATTGTCCTGAAGTGGGAAGATTAGAAATGGCTCCACCAAGTAATTCGATAAAGTCATTGAACCCAGGATTGTGGCCTACCACAAACAGTGTTTCCACACGATCAGATTGCTTTTTGATTTCGGTGAGAATCGTTGAAGCCGAAGCGTGATAAAGATTTTCCGTGAAAAATATAAGTGATTCTGCCAAACCTAGTTCATTCAGGACGATTTCTGCAGTTTGCCTAGCCCGTAATGCGGTGGAGGATATGATTCGGTCTGGATAAATCTCTTTTGCTTTCAATCGTTTTGCCATGATCGGCATATCTCTCCAGCCTCTGGGTCCGAGTGGACGATCGTGGTCTCGTAGATTGTAATCATCCCAGGAAGATTTGGCATGTCGAAGCAATATAATTTTCCTCATAACCTCAATTTAGCAATGATTATTTTGTTTTATTTATCCTAATCTTTACTTTTAGCGCAGTTATTTATTATTTCAAACAAATTATTATGTCTACAGGAACAGTAAAATTTTACAATGAAGCCAAAGGATTCGGATTTATCGTAGACGACGACACTCAAAGCGAAGTTTTCGTACACGCAACCGGATTAGTGGACCAGATTGCCCAGAACGACAAAGTTAAATACGACGTCAAAGATGGCAACAAAGGACCTAATGCCGTCAACGTCAAAAGAGCCTAATAAAGCATTTTTGAAGTTCTTGTGAATTGATCCTCTGGAGGTTAGCTTTCAGAGGATTTTTTGTTTTCAATTAGTTATGAAGAGATTTCCCCCGATTCTGTTTCTTGTGATTTAGGTGCCGGTATATTGGATTCTTTCCAAGATGAAGGAACTGATTTGAGGTACAGATCGCGTTTTGGAAATGGGATTTCGATTCCATTTTCGGCAAATGAGCTATAAATTTTTGTCATGACTTCGGCCCGTACATCGATCCAAAAATCAATACTTTCCACCCAAAATAAGACTCTAAAATCTACAGAACTATCCCCGAAATTCTCCATCAAAACTCTCGAATGAGGATTTTCAAGAATTTTTTCATGGATCAAAGCCTCCTCGATTATTGTTTTCACTTTTCTCATATCCGAATCATAAGCTACCCCAATGGTCACGTCTAATCTTCGTCGCTTATCTGACAAGGTCCAATTAATCAAGCTTTGCGAAAGCAGATCGCCATTCGGTAAAATAATCTCTGAACCATCGTAGGCTTGAATTTTACTTGCTCGGATACCCACCTCTTTTACGGTTCCACACAGATTTCCTACCTCAATCTCGTCGCCGATTTGAATAGGTCGCTCAAAGGCTAAAATAACCCCTGAAACAAGATTGTTGATAATCGTCTGCAAGCCAAAACCAATACCAACTGAAAGTGCTCCAAGCACAATGGTGAGCTTATCGAGCGGAATTTTTGCCGCGGTCATAGCCAAGAAGAAACCAATAATAATTACCGCGAGCCGGATTAGTAATATGGAGCTTCCCAGACGCTTTGTTCGAGATTGGGCTGTTTTTTGATCTTGGATCGAAGCGAAATAAGCGATGTTATTGGCTAAAAAAGATGTGATTAACAGGATTACAAAAAACAAGAGAATGGTTGCAAACTCGAAAGTCGTATTCCCAAGGACTCGCTCTTGAAATAAAAATTCAGAAACCATATCATATACCGGGTTAAAGAAGCCCAGATAGAATAAGATGCTGTAACCCCAGATTCCTAGAGCAATTAGATTGAGCAATCCCTGAAGCCGTTTTTGGATTTCTTGAAAATCAAAAAACGTTGAAATAACATCGGAATCTTTCTTTCTACCTTCAATCCAAAGATAGACAGCCTTTAAACTTACTTGAGTAAATAGATAAAGCGCTAGACCACGGTAAAAACTGGCAACTCCTGTAATTGCATAAGATTTAGCCAAACTAAATCTGCCCAAAATATTTGCGCCTAAGGAGAAAATAGAAAAGGCAAGAAGGAAAAAACTCAGGTATCTGATCGCAGTGTACCCATTGAATTTCTGTTGATCGATTTCTTTCAAAGAGAAAAGCGCTAAAAGAATACCTCCTATAGCCGCCAAATAAATAATCGGGCGTTCGGAAACCGTAAGTTGCCAATGAAGACCTATTGTCGGTCCTAAAAAATAGAATGGGAGAAATAATAACCATAGCCTGAAAATTCTATCCCCGTAATGATTACGCAGCACTGTTCCCGAAAATAAAACGAAAATCAGAGATAAAATTGAGCTGAAGACTAATGGGGGATTATGCAACAACAAGAAAAATAAGGGCAAGACAATTAATACTGAAGATGCAAATAGATTTTTTCTCAAGTAAACTACCCGCTCTAGGATCACTTCGGCAAAGTCCTTTTTCCCTGTGATTTGATTTAAAATTTGACGAATCAAAAAATATACAGCTACGACTAAAAAAATCATTATTCCGATCGAGACATACTTTTCGCCGAGGTATCGTTTGAGAATAAAAATATTGATTTTCAAAGAGCTGAGAAATTCAGCTTGAATCGAGTCTTTCGAGTCATCTTTTGAAGATTCCCAAAGGAAAGAAACCTCTTTCTGCCAAGATTTCCTCTGAATTGCTTTTTCATTTTGCTTGAAGAATTGTGTGAGATCGAGGAGTTGGATGGTGATCTCAGATATATTAGCCTGGAAAGCTGTTAGGGATAATTCTTGAAAGATTAACACACTGTCCAAAGAATTAATGGAGGAATTGATGGCATTGATTTCCCTTGAGATCAGGGGGAACATAGTCGAGTCCCGTGGAATGAATTGGAGTGTAGAATCAGCTTGGATGACTTCGAGGGTCTTTCCCACTTCCAGAAGTTCGTCCATCCGTTTGCCGATTAATTTCTCGTATTTTCCTCGTTCCATATTCAAGGAATGGATCATGTATTCGACACCTTTGAGGTATCTCAGATTCAGTTTGTCTTTATCTCGAGTGGTAAATTCTTTTATTGTTTCTAATGATTCTCTCAACTCAGGTATTTGACTACTCAGCTCAGTCGTATCCGGAAATTCAGATAAAATGAGCTTGATCTTCCCCAATTCAATCGCATAGTTCTTTGAGTTATTGACTATTCGACTGAGATAAGAGCCGATCTGTTCCTTTTTTTCCTTAGGAGAAATCTCATTTGAGACAAATAGACTATCTGATGTTAAGTAGGTTTTAGAGGATATCGTATCGATTTCAGAAGTAGTCCCCCCTTGTGCTAGGGCACCGAAGGAAAAAATAAATAAGAAAAGAGGGTTAATAAGAAAGTGAAGGCTATTGGGCATTTCCGGATTTGCTTTTTCTTTGCTTGGAGTTGCAAGTAAGACAGAATAACGCCAAATCATTTGATTTTTCGTAAATCCATTTTCAAAATTACGCCAGTTTCTGGAAGTCTGATTTATTGGCTCTGCTTACGCAGTAAGTGAAGTTATTGGCTTATGCTTAAAAAAGATATTTGCTACTTTCTAACATTGGTTTTTTAGCCAGACCGCTAAAAATGCTTAAAGTAATTGCCCCAAATAATAGTGAAAACTGTGGTGAAGGCGGCGATTGAAATGAAATAATTTGGATAGTGGTAAACCTCCTCCCTTTTTATTTTGTTACAAAACTAGTCGCGCGAAAAAGCGGTTAATTCTTGTTAATTTGAGGTTATTCATTAGAATTTGCGCTCGATTCATGGAATGATAACTTTTTAAATGCGTTGTAAAATCAAAATCATTAAAGGATAAAAATATGAACAAAAGACAATTATTTCTCGGAATGCTTCTTGCCTCTCTGATTGGAGGACTGGTGGCTTTGGCAGGTGTGAGTTTTTTCATTCAGTCCCAGGCACCTACTAATTTCGATGAAAAACAGCAAGCGAGCTTTGTTAGCTTATTAAGCAATAAAGACTATATAATTCCTGATGGGATCAATTTCGTCACTGCTGCAAGTTTGGCTACACCTGCTGTCGTCCATGTGAAAACTACGATAGCTTATTCCGCTAGAAGTCAGCGAGATCCACTTCAGGAGTTTTTCCAATACCCCCAACGAGAAGGTGAATCCGAAACTCCACAAAGGGGGATGCCAATGAGCTCTGGCTCGGGAGTGATTATCTCTTCCGATGGCTATATCGTCACCAATAATCATGTGGTGGATGGCGCAACCAAAGTGGATATTTCATTGGAAAACAATAAGCGCTATGTTGCAAAAATTATTGGAACAGATCCGTCCACTGATTTGGCATTGTTGAAAATCGAAGCTAATGGGCTTCCTTTCGTGAAATTCGGAGATTCGGATAATATGCAAATTGGCGAATGGGTTCTTGCAGTTGGAAATCCATTCGACCTGAATTCTACGGTGACAGCAGGTATTATTTCTGCCAAAGCTCGATCTATCGGGATTTTAAAAGATGTTGAGAATAACCTTCAGGTAGAATCTTTTCTCCAAACGGACGCTGTCGTAAATCCTGGTAATTCAGGAGGAGCTTTGGTAAATCTTGCAGGTGAATTGATTGGAATCAATACCGCAATTGCTACTCGCACTGGAAGCTACAGTGGTTATTCGTTTGCAGTGCCAAGCACATTGGTCAAAAAAGTAATGAACGACCTAATGGAATTTGGAACTGTTCAGCGAGGACTGCTAGGGGTGAATATTATAGATATAAGCCCTGAACTGGGTGAATACTTAGGAAAAGAATTTCCTGTAGAGCAGGGTGTATATATTAGAGGTGTCAACGAAAACAGTGGCGGAGCGGAAGCCGGCCTAAAAGAAGGAGATATTATTATCGGTGTGGATGGGAGAAGAACTACTTCCGTAGCCAATCTTCAAGAAATAGTGGCAAGAAAGCGACCGGGGGATAAGGTTGAAGTAGAATATATACGCGATGGAAAAACTATGAAGGCTAAAGCTACTTTGAAGAATTTTGCAGGAGATACGGATATCGTGAAAAAAGTGATCCCGAAGACCATGGAATTTGAAGGAGTGTTATTTGAAGAGGTTCCTGGTAAAGTAAAAGACGGCCTAAAACTATCCGGAGGAGCTGTAATTGGAGCCGTTTCTGAAGGTAAATGGGCATCCGCAGGCGCCAGACCTGGTTTTGTAATCACCTCGATAATCGCAGGTGATGGTCGAGTGAGGATTCAAGGACCGGATCAATTGATTGAGGTTTTAAAGGATCTCTCAGGAGAAGAAATTGTAGTGCTCGGAATGTTCCAGGATGGAACAGAGTACTACTTTGAAGTGAAAGTTGATTAATCGCCCAAATTTTTAATATAGAGCAGCAGGCTGGATTTTTCCAGCCTGCTTTTTTTATTCCTTTTTCAAATGCTTTCTGTAATTTGAAAGACAACAAACCCAAACCTTATGAAAAAAATATTTTTTGCTGGCCTTGCAATCTTGATATCTATAGGATTGGAGGCCCAAGTCTTGACACCCGCAACGAATGCACCTTTAAAAGGTATTTCTCAAGATCGAATAAATCGAATTGATCAAATGCTAACCGAGGCCATTGATGCCAATCAAGTTCCTGGCTTGGTGGCGATGATAGTCAAAGATGGCAAGATAGTCTATCATTCTGCCAAAGGTTTTGCGGATCTTCCTTCTCAGCGAAAAATGGAAAAAGATCATATTTTCAGAATTGCATCTCAAACCAAGGCAATCACATCTACTGCAGTAATGATGCTTTGGGAGGAGGGAAAATTTCAATTGAGTGACCCGGTTTCCAAGTATATTCCCGAATTCAAAAATCCACAGGTTATGACTGGATTTCGATATGCGGACTCTACTTATTCTACCCGACCTGCGACCCGTGAGATTACTATTAGAGATTTGCTGACTCACACCTCGGGCATCGGCTATGGTATGATTGATGGCGATGAGCGCATGAAAATGATCTATCAAAAAGCTGGGATCGTTGACCTTTATACTACCGAGCCGATCAAGATTGGAGATAATATTAAAAAACTCGCCAAGCTACCTCTACACCATGACCCAGGATCAAAATACACTTATTCCGAAGGGTTGGATGTTTTGGGATATTTTATTGAGATCGTCTCTGGGATGCCTTTTGATGAGTTTTTGAAAACTCGACTTTTCCAGCCTTTGGGCATGTCTAACACGGGTTTTTATTTGAATGAAGCCCAAGGAAAAAAATTGGTAACCGTCCATCAATTTGCTAATGGGGCTTGGCGGCCAATGCCCGTTACTTTCTATGACCCGGATTATCCTAAAGCTGGAGCAAAAACCTTTTTCTCCGGCGGAGCTGGACTTTCATCAACAGCTGGGGATTACGCTAAATTTCTTCAGATGTATCTGAACGGAGGTGTTTACAACGGAGAAAGAATTTTAAGCCCAACTACAATCGAGATCATTATGTCCAATCAAGTAGGAGAACTATTTGCTGGAGGTCAAAAGAATTACGGATTCGCTTTCGGTATCGTCAATGAGCTAGGCTTTCCCAAAGGAGGTGATGGAAGCGTTGGGACATTTGATTGGGGTGGCTATTTCAATACCCAGTATTTTGCGGATCCAGTTACGAATACGATCGGGATTTTGATGAAGCAAACCCAGGGTGGAAATGGCGATCAGACTGGTTGGAAATTTAGGCAGATGGTTTTTGCTGCGATAGAGTAAAAAAAATAGATGGCTGAGCAGCCATCTATTTTTTTTTGCAAGTCATTTAACCGCGAAGGCCACAAAGGTTTCGCTGAGGACCACAATTCAAAAGACTAGTTTATTCTTCGGACTTGGATATTTTTGTTTTAAACTCAAGGTTAAATTTATTCTGATTCTCCAAACGTTGGCTTCGCCTATTCTTTCATTCCCGTTGGTGAAGCCACCATTCATGAATGTTTTTTTGGAGCTTAATCCAAGACCATTTTGTAGTTCGGGTCTTCGATCACGTTGACATCTATCAATTTGTCTGCATTAGCAATTAGCTTTCGACAATCTGGACTGAGGTGTTTCAGGTGTACAGTTTTTCCAACTTTCAGGTAGCGTTCAGTAATTCGATTGAGTGCTTCGATGGCTGACATATCTACTATCCTGCTTTCAGCAAAATCGATGATGACTTCTGCCGGATCATTTTGAATGTCAAATTTCTCTGAAAAAGCAGCCACAGAACCGAAGAAGAGTGGTCCATACATTTCATAGTGCTTTACTCCATTAGCATAAATTGTTTTTCGGGCTCGAATCCGCTTCGCATTGTCCCAAGCAAAGAAAAGTGCAGCAAGGATGACTCCGACCAAAACCGCCAACGCTAAATTGTGCAACACTGCGGTAATTAAGGTGACTAGAACCATCAGGAATACGTCGGATTTAGGCATTTTGGTAAAAGTCCGTAAGCTTGCCCATTCGAAAGTTCCGATGGAAACCATGATCATCAAGCCTGTCAATGCTGCCATCGGCACCTGCTCGATTAGGCTACTTCCAAACATGATAAAGACCAAAAGCATCACTGAGGCGACTATTCCGGAAAGCCTTGCCCGAGCTCCGGAGGAAATATTGATTAGCGATTGACCGATCATCGCACAGCCACCCATTCCTGAGAACACACCAGAAAGCATATTCGCTATTCCTTGCGCTACGGCTTCTTTATTGCCTCGACCTCTGGTTTCGGTGATTTCGTCGATAATGTTTAGGGTTAACAAGCTTTCGATCAAACCAACTCCAGCTACAATGACTGCATAGGGGAAAATAATCTGAAGTGTCTCAAAAGTCAAAGGAACCGCGGGTAAATGGAAAGGAGGGAAGCCTCCCTGAATGCTGGCAATATCACCGACAGTTTTGGTATCGAGGTTTAAAAAAGATACCACTCCAAATACTACCAAAATGGCTGTGAGGGAGGAAGGAACCACCTTGGTAAGTTTCGGCAAACCCCAAATAATCAGCATGGTCATAAGGACCAAACCAAGAAGCAAATAAAGAGAAGTTCCGGTAAGCCAAGCCCCAGAGCTGTCTTTGAACTGATCCAATTGGGACATGAAAATGATGATGGCAAGACCATTGACAAAACCAAAAATCACCGGGTGGGGGACCAACCGCATGAATTTGCCAAGTCTCAAAGCCCCAGCACTAACTTGAATAATTCCTGCCAAAACCACCGCTGCAAAGACATATTCTACTCCGTGCATAGCAGCAAGGGAAACAATTACGACAGCGACTGCGCCCGTAGCTCCTGAGATCATTCCCGGCCGGCCACCCAAAATGGAGGTGACCAAACCCATCATAAATGCAGCATAAAGTCCAGTCAGCGGCGATAGGCCTGCAATTAATGCAAAAGCGACTGCCTCAGGAATCAACGCCATAGCAACCGTCAGGCCCGATAATACCTCTGTTTTATAATCGACCCGTTGTCGGAAGTCAAAGAGGTTCAGGTATTTTGTCATGGTATAATAGGTTTCGGTTTGAGCATCAGTGATCGGAGTTTTTCGAATTCCTGTGTCTGATTTTCTAGAAGTTGGCAAAGGTAAGAAAAATGAGGTAAACAGAATTTTATTTGGCGACTTGAAGAGTTGGGGATTAGGAGAATAAAAATCAAAGCCCGCTTTCTTTTGAAAACGGGCTTTGGTTCTTGTTTAACTCGACAGGAATTATTTAAGGAAAAGAACTCCTATTCCAGCATCTTGTGCCTTTTTATTGAATGCCGGAATTTCCTCTTTCAATAGTTTTTCGCCTTCAGCTTTCAGTGCTTTCCATTCTTCCCAAAGCTCGGCGTAGCGATCCTTTGAGCCTTTGTTTACTTTAGGAATTGCGCTTTCGGTCTGATTGATCATGAACATGTAATTCGCTGTGAATTTATTCGGAAAGTTTTCCACGTCGTCATAGGCAGTGGATTTTCGCTGAATCATCTTTTCGTCCCATGCTTGAAGGCTTTTGTGCAAGGCGTTTCCGGATTCATTCAAGCTCTTGAGGTCCTCATTCCCTTTAGTTTTTGTTAACAGGCTCTTCAATTGGACCTGATAGTCCATCGCTTGATTGACCATTTTATGCATCGCTGTTAGTTCTGCTTCTCTCGCTTTCATGAACGCATCATATTCCTGATAATCCGCTGTCGTAATTTCGTAGAGCGGATTGCCTTTGATCGTGACTGAAGTTTCTGAAACTTGGCTCCCACTTTTAAGTGTCAATTTATAGTCACCGGGAATTACTTGATGACCGCGAAAGCTGGATTCGATGTAGGCAGTTGGGATACCAGGCATGGTAGGATGACGCATGTCCCAAACAAATCGGTTGATTCCTTTTTTCGCTGAAAGCTGAGGTTCTGCTGAAGGGCCTCCGGCATAGGATTGGAATTCAGCATCTTTTTCAGATGTAATGCTGCGGATTAAGTTGCCAGCAGTGTCATGAATTTCCAGACTTATTTTGGTGGAATCTGTGGTATTTTCGGGTAAGTGGTAATAAATGACCACACCGTTTGCAGGATTTACGCCTGCAAAAGGATCAGTGCCATCAAAATCAGAATTACTTCTGCTAAGTGGACTGGACCAACTGCCAAGGTAAGTTTCTTCAGGCGTATGGATTTTCGGTACCTGTACCGTTTTTTCCATTTCTCGGACCAAACTTAAATCATCCAAAATCCAGAATGATCTACCTGAAGTAGCTACGATCAAATCTTCATGAGCCAACTTCAAGTCTGTAATTGGAGTAACCGGTAAATTAAGCTGAAAGGCTTCCCAGTTTTTTCCTGCATTTCTGGAAATGTAAACCCCTTTCTCTGTGCCTGCATAAAGTAAGTTTTTGTCTTTGGAATCTTCGCGAATTACTCTGGTGAATGCTCCATAGGGAATTCCGGAACTGATATTTGTCCAGCTTTTTCCATAATCAGTAGTCTTATACATCGCTGGCGTATAGTCGTTGAATTTATAACGAGTCGTAGCGATATAAGCTGTAGCTGGATCGGAAGGTGAAATCTCAATGGCATTAATTAAGGTTTCCTGAAGTCCTTTAGGAGTTACATTTGTCCAGTTTACTCCGCCGTCTTTGGTGAGATGAACCAAGCCGTCATCACTTCCGGTATAGAAAACACCTTTTTCATGAGTCGATTCGATGATGTATGCGAGCGTTCCGTAATTCTCCGCACCAACTGCTTCATTGGTATAAGGCACACCACCTTTTCCCTGCTTCTCTTTTTCGTTTCGAGTAAGGTCTGGAGAGATTACATCCCAGCTTGTACCATTATCCCGAGTACGAAGCACATATTGGGATCCATGGTAAAAAGTACCAGGCTCGTGCTGCGACCAGATGATCGGTGCGTTCCAATTGTACCGGTACTTCATATCAGAAGCGTCCCTTCCAAGGTATTGGATCGGTGCAATCATCACATTGGTCGAGGCACCGGATTTCATGTCGAGTAGTTCGATGGTTCCGAGATAACTTCCGCCCATGACATACCGCGGATCGTCAGGATCAAAAGCCAAGAATGCTGATTCGCCTCCTGCTGAGTAATTCCAATTTTCTGCCGAAATCCCACCTCTTCCCAGTGCCATGCTACTGATTACGACAGAGGTATTGTCTTGCTGGCCACCGTAAATACGGTAAGGGAACTGATTATCTGTGTTGATCCGGTAGAATTGTGCGGTAGGCATATTGGACTGCGTGGACCATGTTTTACCGCCGTTAAAAGTGATGCTTCCTCCACCGTCATCAGCCAAAATCATGTTTTTGGAGTTATTTGGGTTAAACCAAAGATCATGGTAGTCACCGTGTGCACCATCGACACTTTCAAATGTTTTACCTCCATCAATTGATTGGAGCATGGGAGCACTTTGAATCCAGACTGTATTTTCATTATTCGGATCTGCGAAAACTTCAATGTAATACCAAGCTCGCTGAGTCAGACGGTTATCCTTGTTTACAAGATTCCAACTTTCACCAGCATCGTCGGATACAAATAACCCACCCAGATCTTTTTCAGAATCGCTCTCGATCAGAGCATAAACCTTGTTTGAATTTGCCCGGGAAACCGATATTGCCATTTTTCCTTTTTCATCAGGAAGTCCAGCATGAATTTTCTTCCAAGTTTTACCAGCATCGGTAGTTTTGTAAAGCCCACTTCCCGGTCCGCCGGAAATCACTTGCCAAGGTTTACGCTGATGTTCCCAAAGGGCAGCATAAAGGACCTCGGGTGTATTCATATCCATAGATAATTCTACCGCACCAGACTTTTCATCCAGGTAAAGCACTTTCTCCCAAGTGGCTCCACCATCACTAGATTTATAAACTCCTCGCTCTGGATTCGGAGCATGAAGCGCGCCCTGTGCGGCAACATAGACGATATCCGGATTTGTAGGGTGAATCTGGATTCGTGAGATATGCTGCGTTTTTTCAAGACCGAGTTTCTTCCAGGTCTTTCCAGCATCGGT
>JBBQDY010000005.1:0-37046 GCA_038320155.1 Cytophagales bacterium | reverse complement strand
GAATTTGATCCGATTCCATCCAAGATTTTAGTTTAAATCTATACGTGGACTTATGAGGATACACATGATCTTTATTTTGAATTTCTATTTGAAAAAATAAAAACTTCAATAATCAATCGGGGTTAATCCAAACTGAACATTTTGGCTTATTCCACTGGACTGAGGAGAGACTTGGAACAAATCATTCCTTGTTTTAATGTTACCAGAATATTATCTTTTTCAGCTGAGTCTTTATCTTTCTAGAATGATTATACCTTTGGTAAAAATCAATTACCAGTGCTCGAGATAATTGCCAGTTTTCTTTTGATCCTTACCATCTATTTTTTAGGAAGTCTTGCCTTGGTGCAAGAGGTCGTCAGACCAAATAAGCATCTCGTACGAAATGGGAATCAAGAAAAAAGTCACTGGGAAACCAACTATTCAAAAATCATTGTACTGAGCCTTTTAGTATCGCTGATTACCACCACTGCAGCTTACTTTATTTTTTTTCAGGCATAAAAAAACCGACATTTTTGAAAATGCCGGTTTTAGATATATAATACTAAGGAGATTAGATCGCCTTTTTCAAGTTTTCTTTTGCAAGATTGAAATTGGGCTCCAGCTGGATAGCTTCTTCGAAGGCAGTCTTCGCTTCAGCTTTAGAACCCTGATCCAAATAGATCATCCCCTTAAGATTCAATGCCGCCGCTTTCATTCCGATTTCCTGTGTTTCGGTCTGGGAGACTGGAAATCCGATTTTATCCTCTGGCTTGGTGTTTTTAGAAAGCATGTTTACCGAATTCAAAGCCTCTTGATATTTCTTGAGGTTGTACTGAATAAATGCAGACTTGTACAAACTGAAATTGTCGCCTGTTAACAAATAAAGTCGCTCAAAATGAGGCAAAGCACGATCTAAAGCACCTAACTGCTCTAAAGAAAATGCAGCGATCTCCAAGGAACCAATGCTTTTGTCATTCACTTGAAGAATATCCAAAGCCACTAAGGCAGCTGAGGTAGCCATCTCATTTTCAAAGTACAGACTGCCAAGTAATTCCGGATAGCGAAGATCCTCTGGATTTCTGATGATTAAGCTAAAAAGCTTGTCCTTTGCAGCCTGAAAGTCATTGTACCGAATCGCTAACTGATAAGCTGATTGATCCTGAATATTCAATACTTTTTTGGTATTGGGATCTAATTTGGGGGCAACCGAATCTGTGGTTTGGGCGAAGGATGTGCTTGCGCAAATCACTAGAATCAGCAGGGATAAAACGTGCTTCATTGTTTAGTATAGTTATTATTTAATTTTTATTTAAGGATTATTTACGGGTGTCAATCCTTTCTTTTTGGCGATTAGGATCATCAATTCGCGTGCCTCGATTGGGTTGTTATGAATTCGGCCTTCCAATATAGCTTCTTTAATCTCTTCTTTAATCTCGCCTACAATTTTTGAAGGCTCGAGATTGAAGGTTTGCATGACCTCTTCGCCAGAAATAGGAGGCTGGAAGTTTCGCATTTGATCTTTCTCTTCCACTTCCAAGAGCTTCTCGTCTACTTTGTCGAAATTTTCGAGGTAGCGTTTTACTTTTTTATTATTCTTCGAAGTCACATCTGCCCGGCAAAGTTTCATGAGATCATCGATGGCATCTCCTGCATCGAAAAGTAACCTTCTCAAAGCAGAATCGGTCACTTCATCTTTGACTAAAGCAATTGGACGTAAATGAAGGCGCACGAGTTTTTGCACATATTTCATTCGCTCATCCATTGGCAACTTCAAACGTCTGAAGATTTCAGGCACCATTCGGGCGCCTTTGTCTTCATGCCCATGAAATGTCCAGCCGACTTTATTATTGAAGCGTTTCGTTACCGGCTTTGCAATATCATGGAGAATCGCAGCCCATCGCAAATAGAGATCATCACTGACTTGGCAGACATTATCCAAGACCTGTAGCGTATGATAGAAATTATCCTTGTGGGACTTATCATCCACCGAATCTACGCCTTGAAGGGCAACCATTTCCGGAAAAAACTCATGCAGTAATTTTCCGGCAAAAAGCAATTTGAATCCGTAGGAAGGTTTTTTTACCAAAATGATTTTATTCAGCTCGACGATAATCCGCTCTGATGAAATGATTTCCAGTCTTGAGGCATTCTCAGCTAACCCAAAAAAGGTGTCGGGCTCGATATCAAAGTCCAGCTGAGATGCAAACCTAACTGCCCGGAGCATGCGAAGTGGATCGTCCGAAAAAGTAATCGAAGCATCAAGCGGTGTACGAATAATCTTCTTTTTGATATCCGCCAATCCTCCAAAGGGATCGACCAAGTCTCCAAAATTTTTCTCATTCAAAGAGATGGCCATCGCATTGATTGTAAAATCTCTTCGTTCCAAATCCTCTTTTAGAGTGCCGTCTTCTACGATTGGTTTTCGCGACTCTAATCTATAGGATTCCCTTCTGGCTCCTACAAACTCAAGTTCATACTCCTCAATTTTGAGCATGGCTGTTCCAAAATTTTTGAAAACAGAAAGTGGGACATGATAGTCAAACTGCTTGGCAACCTCTTCAGCAAGCTTGATTCCACTACCTACACAGGTAAAATCAATGTCCTTGCAGGTTCTATTCAGTACTAAATCACGGACAAATCCACCCACAACATAGGTTTCCAGTCCTAGATTTTTTGCGGCCTGGGTAACTTTTGAAAAAACTTCAACTTTGTCTAGCTGTGATTTGAAGTTCATCCTTTGATAATTTTTACATCCCCCTCCGCTCCTAGCATGAGTTCTTTGACATTAGGACTGAATAAGGGAAATACCAAAGTCGTCTCCTCAGATGTCTTTTCCTTGGTATCCAGTTTGACCAGAATTGGCTGAGAAAGTTGAAAGAGAAATTTATTCCAATTCGGTTCTCGAATGATAGAAAATTTCAGGTTTCCATCTTCTAGAGGTGGTGATTTCAAAACTCGATTTGGGGGACTATGATAAATAGTTGGTTTCGAAGCGTATTCTACAATGTCAAGTGAAACTTCAGAAAATGGCGCACAGATAGTTCGGATTTGAAAAAGCTCAAAAAGCAAAAAGATCCATTCTTCCCCCATACTTGGCTCCCAGTCTGCGGGCTTCATAAAGGTTAACACCTTTCCATTGCCTTCTTTGAGATGGAGAATCCCATCCATTTTTATTTTTTTTGCTAAATCTGCTAATTCCAAAACGAATATTTTTTACAAAAATAATCAGAATATCCGAAGAGAGGGGACTTATGGAAAGCAATGTGGAAATACACAATTATGTCCGCACGCCAAATTTCTCTTTATTTTATGTGGTTGACAACGGTGACCGAATTGGCCTGATTCAAGACTTTTCATAGTGTTCCAAACGTCAATATATATTACTGGGAAAATGGCGGAAAGACATGAAATGCAAAAGCCTTCTAAAAGATCTAGAAGGCCTTTATTGAATTGTAATTAGTTGGTTTAGTATTCCGAATTATGGATTTTTCTGTTGATGAAAAAACTTGTCAGCAACCCAAACCCACCAAAGATGAAAATACAAGAGGTGAATGCCACTTCCTCCTCCATGCCACCTTGATTGAATAATGCGCCGATCAATATACCGATCCCTATCCCTACAGCCAGAAGAGCTATATTTAGTATAAACTGTCCAAGGCCGTTTTTCTTACCCGAATTGAAAAGCTTGGCATCAGCACCTTTTTCGATCAGTGCAAGTCGCTCTTTATTTCGAGTAGTCAAGTAGACATACATGACTCCGAATAGGCAGGAGAAAATAATCAGTGGGATTAAAATGTCTTCAGTCATAATTTTTTGGTTAGTTTTTTCTTCTTTGATGAAGGATAAGAGAGAAAGGTTACAAATACCTCAGAGAAAAATAAGTTGTAACTTTTTCCGGGAATAGTACATCTCATAACAGAATGCCCTACCAAGACGATTTATTTTACATCGAAGAAACTAAAAAAGGAGACTTAAATGCTTTTGGAATACTGATCCAGAAGCATGAGAAATATGCTTTCACTTTAGCACTCCGAATACTAAAGCATCGGGAAGAAGCAGAGGAAGTAGCCCAAGACGCATTTATGAAAGCTTATTATGGCATCCATTCGTTTGAAGGCAACTCAAAGTTTACTACTTGGCTTTATAAAATAATTTTCAATGAGGCTGTTGGCAGACAACGGAAAAAAAAGAATAATTGGGATTTGATAGAAAATGAAGTAGCAGAAACAATAATTTCTCAAGATCTACTTGGTGGAATTGAAAACCTTCTGGCTCAGGAACGAAAAGAGCTTATCCAAAAAGGATTGGAGAGATTAAAGTCAAATGAATCGGCAGTTTTAACTTTATTCTATTTAGAAGAACAAAGTATAAAAGAGATTCAAGAAATTACCAGCTATTCAGAATCTCAAGTAAAAATATTATTACATCGAGGAAGAAAAAATTTATTTGACATCCTTCAAAAGATTACAAATAACGAACTAATTAACTTGCTATGAACAAAGAGGAATTGAACCATCAAGATCAACTGGGTAAGTGGATTAAAGAGTCAGCACATGATCATCCTTCAGTTAATTTTTCCGAAACCATAATTAACGCTATTGCCAGCCAGCAACAGCAAACAATTTACCAACCTGTGATCTCACCAATAGGGTTGGGAATGATAAGTACTTGTCTTCTTAGTATTTGTATGTACGTGCTATTTTTTTTACCAAGTGATCAAAGTGAAGAGCTTTGGTCATTGAAGAACATACAATTTCCTAAAATTCATTTTGCCGAGCTTCTCTTCTTCCTTCCCAATCCCTCATCCAATTTAATTCTAAATTCATCCCTTTTGGCTTTCAGCATATTAGCATTTATCAGTATGCTTTTTTGGTCCAGACGAATTAATAAGGCATAAAAAAAGGCTGCGTCTGCAGCCTTTTTTTAGTAGATCGAAATCTTAACCTCTCAACCAGTTGATAAAAGTCTGGTATCCTACTCCGATTTCTCTAGCAAATGCAGCTTTGGTTTTCTTTCCAGCAGCCTCTACTTTGCTCCACTCAGCAATAATTTTGCTTTTCTCTGAATCAGAAAAAGTTCTTCGCTTAGAACCTTTAGCAGCTGTTGCATTCCCTGTGACCAACGAAATCAATTCTGTCAATTCATTTAGGAATCTCCCATCGTTCAAATGTAAACCAGCAGCTTCCAATTTCTTGATCACTTGATCTTTTGGATTAACAGGAGTAACAGCTATACCTTTAGTAGCAGCCTCGTGTAAATCAATCTTGCTTCCGTCAGCTGTTACATAAATAAAACCATCACCTTTTTTTAGATCAGCAATAGCTTCTTTGATTAAATCTCTCATTTTTTTATTTTTTAATATGTTTTGTAAAATTCGAATGCAATATATATATTATTTTATTACACCAATAAATATCCTAACAAAAATTATGAGAGCGGTTTATATATAGTACGAATCAATTTAAAAAGTAACTGTCCATCCAGTTTTGAATTAGATTTACATTTATGTTTTTCTTCATCAGCGAATTAAAATAAACCTTCTCCAGTTTGCTGTCAAGAAAATCAACAGTGTATGAGGCGAGATCTATCTTTGATTGGATGGCTTCTAATAAATTTTCAAAGTCTTCAAAAACGGACACATAGTTTGAACTCTCTGATTTTTCAAATGCATATTGAGGCTCAAATTCAAAAATCTCTTGAGCAGAGGTTAAATAGAAATAGCTCAGTTTATCTCCCTCGTTTTGTGAGAATATTGTAATCGAACTATAAGTATTTTTCAACAGCGCTATTTCCGCTAAGCCTTCATTCAGTATTAAGTCGTTTGAAATAGATTCAATCAACTCTAGAATCAAGTCTTTCCAATTTGTTTGTAACTCCATAGGTATCTCATCTTGAGCACTTCTTTCTTCATTAAAATAATTAAGCTCCATCCGAATCCCTGCTTTCTTGGCAGATTCTAACAGACTAAACCATTGACTATCTGGAAAGTCAGTAGTAGGCCAATAACAAACAAGCGTTTTATTTTCAATAAGAAATCCATCAAAAATCTTATCGTAGATATAGTTTGCTACACTCGGTTCTTGAGTTCCACTAGTCCAGTCTATTTCATCAAACAATGATACCGGATCAAAAAACAAATAATCATTTTCCAAAGAATTGAAGCGATCCAAGGTCAGCTGTGGTACCTCCAATCTTTTGCCAGTTAAGATAATTTTTCCTCTACTTCGTTCCATAGTATTTTAAGTTTAGCGATTTCAATACGATTAATTTGACTTTCATTTCGAATAATCCAACAGTTAAAAGTAATCGATCCAAATTTTCCAAAAAAACTATTGACGCGTATTGTCAATAATTAGATTTGCCAAAACAGGACAAGAATATCAAAAAAGTAAAGGCATCTTTTATGGAAAGGGGTCATTACTCAGGAATTTTTCCTAATTTTGAATCCCATAAGAACCCCACCAAATTCACCACTCGCCCTTCTTATGGCTTCCAATACGAAATACATCTTTATTACCGGAGGAGTGACATCCTCGCTAGGAAAAGGCATTATTGCTGCTTCACTCGGCAAATTGCTTCAATCCAGAGGCTTCAGTGTCACTATCCAAAAATTCGATCCTTATCTGAATATTGATCCTGGCACGCTGAATCCGTATGAACATGGCGAATGCTATGTGACCGATGATGGCGCTGAAACGGATCTGGATTTAGGACATTACGAGCGATTTTTGAATATTCCGACCTCCCAGGACAACAACATCACCACCGGAAGAATCTATAATACTGTAATCACCAAAGAGCGGAAAGGCGAGTATTTGGGGAAAACAGTACAAGTGATCCCGCATATTACAGATGAAATCAAATCAAATTTCTACAGACTAGGCGAAGAAGGAAAGTATGACGTGGTGATCACTGAAATCGGTGGTTGCGTGGGTGATATAGAGTCCTTACCATTTATAGAAGCGGTGCGTCAGGCCAAGTGGGATCTTTCCCCCAATAACTTTTTGGTAATTCACCTGACTTTGATTCCCTTTTTGAAAGCTGCCAAAGAACTTAAAACTAAGCCGACTCAGCATTCGGTCAAGCAATTATTGGAAGCGGGAATTCAACCAGATATTCTGGTATGTAGAACTGAATATCACTTACCGCCCGATGTCAAGAAAAAGTTAGCCTTGTTTTGCAATGTGCAGCTTAACAGTGTCATCGAAGCAATGGATGCAGAATCCATTTATGATGTGCCGCTGTTGATGAAAAAAGAAAAGCTCGACGAACGGGTAATGTCCAAGCTTAAACTTTCTTCCAAAACCAGCTCAAACTTAGAAAACTGGAAAGATTTTCTAGGGAAATTGAAAAACCCCACTCAAGCAGTCAATATAGGTTTGGTGGGAAAATATGTCTCTCTACCCGATGCTTATAAATCCATCATCGAGTCCTTCACTCATGCCGGTGCATCTATTGAGTGCGAAGTGAATTTGACATTGATCTCTTCAGAGGAGATTAATTCAGACAACTTTGAAAGTAAACTCAAGGAACTGGATGGAATAGTCGTAGCACCTGGATTTGGAGAGCGTGGATTTGAAGGTAAAATTGAAACTGTCCGATATGCCCGAGAAAACAATATTCCATTCTTAGGGATTTGTCTTGGAATGCAGGTAGCGGTGATCGAATTCAGCCGCAATGTCCTTGGACTAGAAAATGCCAATAGCACCGAAATGGATCCAAACACCCCTCATCCAGTCATTGCATTGATGGAAGAGCAAAAGAAAGTGGATCAAATGGGTGGAACAATGCGATTAGGTTCGTATGCTTGCGACCTGAAAAAATCTACTAAGGCTTATGCTGCTTATGGAAAAGCAAAAATCCAAGAGCGGCATCGTCACAGATACGAGTTTAACAACTTCTACCTAGAGCAGCTGGAAAGCGAAGGAATGATTGCCTCAGGAAAAAACCCGGAAACTGGTTTGGTTGAAATCATCGAGGTGAAAAACCATCCGTGGTTTGTAGGCGTTCAGTTTCACCCAGAATATAAAAGTACCGTATTAAACCCCCAGCCTTTGTTTGTGAAGTTCATACAAGCTGCAGTAGATAATAAAGTAAAATAAATAGCCTCCTGAAGCGATTCAGGTTTACGATTAAGTATATGGATAAAAATCAAGCAACAGGTTTGATTCTTTTTGCAGCAGTGATTCTGATCTACTCCCTCTTTTTTGCGAGTAGCCCGGAAATTCCGGTGGAAGAAATTGCTACGATCACTCAAACTGATGCCCCGAGCTCTGCTGTTCCGACACAAGAGCTCTCTGAAAACAGCCTTCTTCAAAATGATAGTCTGATCAACGAAGCAAAAATCTCGAAATATGGAGTTTTAGCTGCGATGACCAATGGAGATGAAGAAGAGATCATACTCGAAAACGAATTGATTCAAGTAGAAATCTCCACCAAAGGCGCATTGGTAAAAGAAGTCATTCTCAAAGAATATAAGGGTTACGATATGGATCCACTGGATCTGATTAGCGAAAAAAGTTCTCAGATGAACTTTATCGTTGATAGTAAAACTGGCCCGATCAATCTCAATGATCTATATTTCAGTAGTGAGCTCTCTAGCACAGAAGACGAGGAGGGAATCAAAACTCAGGTATTAACGCTATCAGCCGGTACAGAAAGCGGGACGCTTGTTCATACCTACAGCATTCAAGATGGAAGCTATGAAGTCAAAAAGACCTTTGAAATCGATCGATATCAAGGCTTTTTCACTGGAGATTCGATTGCATTCACTTGGGAGGATAAAATAAAAACCCAAGAAAGCAATCTTGCTGAGTCAAGAAGACAGTCTAGACTAAACTACTATACCGTATCAGGATCATTTGACAACCTAGGAGCTGGTGATGACTTAGAAGAAGAAACACTAGAAGAGCCTATCAAATGGCTTTCATTTAGTCAGCGTTTTTTCTCCGCTGCAATCATTGCAGATAGTTCATTTCACAATGTGAAAATCGCCCAATCCACTCCTGAAGACAGTGCAATCGTGCGAACAATGACTGCCTCTCTAAACATCCCATTGATAGATGGAAAGGCCGGTTTTACCTATTATTTCGGGCCGGATAAGTACAAAGTCCTGAAGCAAATAACTCCCGGATTTGAGGACAATGTGGACATGGGCTACTTCTTCGTGAGCTGGGTGAATAAATACATCATTGTTAATTTATTCGCTTTCCTAGAGAATTTTTTTAGCAATTATGGTGTGATCATCATCATCATTGTGTTTTTGATCAAGCTGGCGCTATTCCCACTGACATACAAGTCTTATATCGGTATGGCAAAAATGCGAGTGATCAAGCCGGAGATTGATGAACTGAAAGAGAAATATGGCGACGATGCTTCTAAAATGCAGCAAGAGCAAATGAAGCTATTCTCACAGCTAGGCGTTAGCCCAATTTCGGGTTGCTTGCCGCTGGTGCTTCAGATGCCATTCTTATTTGCGATGTTCTTCTTCTTCCCAAATGCAATCGAGCTTCGTCAAGAATCTTTCCTTTGGGCTTCGGATTTGTCCACCTATGATACCTTCATTAAGTTGCCGTTCACGATTCCTTTCTACGGATCTCACGTCAGTTTATTTACCTTATTAATGACCGTATCGCAGATCGTCTATACGCACTTCAATAACCAATTGACAACCGCCACTGGCCCAATGAAGAACCTGGGTTACATCATGCCGGTGATGTTTATGTTTATCCTGAACTCCTACCCTGCAGGTTTGAGCTTCTACTACTTTGTGTCAAACATGGTGACTTTTGGTCAGCAAGCATTGATCAAACTCTTTGTAGATGACTCCAAAATCAGAGCAAAAGTGGATGAGAGCAAAGTGAAAAATGTGAACAAGAAAAAATCGAAATTCCAACAAAAACTAGAAGACGCAATGAAAGTAGCCGATTCTAACAAGAAAAAATAAATGGAAAAAGAGTCTTTTTAAAGGCTCTTTTTTTTGCTCTTTAAGCTGCTATCAAACTGGTCCACTGCTTTTCGTGCCGCTTTTCAGAAAATGAATCAGCCGGAGATCACCTTAGAAGAGCCTTCTTAATAATTGACCTAAAAAATGTTAATTAAAGTGAGAGCAATAAGCTATAAAACCTTGTAAAAAAATCAACTAGTGCCTATTTCTCCTTTTGAAAGGTGCTTTTTCAGCTAATCGCATGAGGGAAAAAAAGAACGAAAATCAGCCAGAAAAGCGCTGATTTTGCTTAATATTGACTTTCAAAATCTCCGATTAAACCAACATGGGAAAAATCATTGCGATTGCTAATCAAAAAGGCGGTGTAGGAAAGACTACTACAGCGATGAATTTAGCAGCAAGTTTGGCCGTCTTAGAATTCAAAACTCTGATTATCGATGCTGACCCACAGGCTAACACCACTTCGGGACTAGGACAAGATCCTAAGGAAATCAAAACCAGCATCTACGAATGCATGGTGGACGAGATCGATGTGAAAGAGATTATTACAAGCACTTCCGTAAGTAAACTTGATTTGGTTCCCTCCCACATTGACCTGGTCGGTGCAGAAGTGGAAATGATCAACATGGAGAATCGTGAAGAAAAGATGAAGGATGTGATCAAGGACCTAACCGCTGATTACGATTTTATCATCATTGACTGCTCTCCTTCTTTGGGACTGATTACGATCAATGCGTTGACTGCAGCTGATTCAGTAATCATCCCTGTGCAGTGTGAATATTTCGCATTGGAGGGTTTAGGGAAATTATTGAATACCATTAAAATCATTCAGACTAGACTAAATCCAAACCTTGAGATTGAGGGGATTCTATTGACGATGTACGATGTCCGTCTTAGACTTTCCAATCAGGTAGTCGAGGAGGTACGAACTCACTTCAAGAAAATGGTTTTCGATACCATCATTCCTCGAAATGTAAGATTAAGTGAAGCTCCTAGTTTTGGTTTACCCGCCATTGCTTTTGATGCAGACGGAAAAGGCGCTATTGCCTACATGAATTTGGCCGGAGAAATTGCTGAGCGCAATGGCCTTTCAAAAGTGATGAACTAACTATGGCAGATCAACAACCCAACAAGAAAAAAAGTGTACTTGGTAGAGGCTTAGGTGCATTGCTAGAAGATAGCCCTGCAAAGCATAAATCTGAAGAGATTTTACCTGGAGTAGTAAAAGCAGGAATTTTTGAAATTAAACTTTCGCAGATCCAGGTCAATCCTTTTCAACCAAGAGTACATTTTGATAAAGAGGCACTTCTAGAATTGGCTGAATCGATCAAAGTACAAGGGATTATCCAGCCAATTACGGTGCGGAAAATAGATACAGACGAATACCAACTGATCTCAGGTGAGCGAAGATTTCAAGCTTCCAAACTCATAGGATTAACTCAAATCCCAGCTTACGTCAGAACAGCCAATGATCAGCAAATGCTGGAAATGGCGCTGATTGAGAATATTCAACGGGAAAATCTAAATGCGCTGGAAATCGCGCAATCCTATCAGCGGCTTCTCGCTGAATGTAACCTTAAGCAAGAAGAACTCGGCGATCGTGTCGGAAAAAATAGAACTACTGTCAATAACTATTTGAGACTGCTAAAACTACCGCTAACAATCCAGGCGGCAATCAGAGATCAAAAGCTATCCATGGGACATGCGAGAGCATTGATCAATGTAGAAGATATTGACAAGCAACTTGCCATTTTCAACAAAGCTATTGACGAAGAATTAAGCGTCCGAAAGGTCGAGTCTCTGGTGAAAGCATTGAACGAAGGACAGAAAGATGAGAAAAATACTTCTGAACTTGATCCAGTCAAAAAGTATGAGATCAATAAGCTTCAGCAAAAATTAGCTTCCCACTTTGGAACAAAAGTTTCGCTAAAAGCTAATCCGAAAAATAAAGGGGAGATTAAAATCCCTTTCAACTCGACTTCTGATTTAAATCGAATACTGGAAATCTTGGAGATCATTTGATTTTGAAACCTGCAGTTCTAAACACATTCAAACCATTTCTAACCCCTTTGGTCACATTGGGTTTTTTCCTTTTCTTTTCTTCTCAAAATAGCCAAGCTCAGCAAGTTGACAGCATCAGAATAGATAAAAAGGAAAAGCTAGATTATTCACACCTTCCCAAAAACCCTCGAAAAGCTACCTTTTTATCAGCTGTACTTCCTGGGGCAGGACAGGTTTACAACGGGAAATCTTGGAAAGTGCCAATCATTTACGCAGGA
Organism: Cytophagales bacterium; assembly: GCA_038320155.1. Taxonomy (GTDB): domain Bacteria; phylum Bacteroidota; class Bacteroidia; order Cytophagales; family Cyclobacteriaceae; genus Algoriphagus. The sequence continues at coordinate 24,842 of JBBQDY010000005.1, read as the reverse complement.
CTAATCACTGATATTTATTTTATCGGATTTAATAATTCAAGATATCAAGTGTTTAAAAAGGCTTTGATTGCCAGTGATAATGGAGATCCCTCCGACTTTCCTTCGCTAAACAGGGATGCACTGGTCCGAAACATAGATTATTGGCAAGGGAATCGAGATCTCACCTACGTTCTTTTAGCAGCAATCTATGCGCTCAATATAATTGATGCCAATGTGGATGCTCATCTTTCCGGCTTTGATATTTCGGACGATTTAGCTTTAGGAATTGAGCCGAAAATTGAAAGTTTTTCGGCAAGCAACAATTCTCTGGGCTTTTCTATAAAATTGAAATTTAAATAATGAGAATATTACTATTAGGCTATGGCAAAATGGGCCAGCTGATTGGCCGACTCGCTGAAGAGCGAGGTCATGAATTGGTCGGTAAAATAACGATTGACAACGTAAGCGATCTAGATCAAATCAATCCAGAGCTGGTGGACGTAGCCATCGAATTTAGCCAGCCTGAAGCAGCAGTTTCAAATATTAAATGGGCTATTGACAAAGGCATTCCTGTACTTTCTGGTACCACCGGATGGCTGGCCCACAAGCCTGAGCTCAATCAATTTGCGATCGAAAAGAACGTCGCCTTTTTCTACGCTTCCAATTATAGTATTGGAGTAAACATCTTCTTCAAAGTAAACCAGTACTTGGCAAAACTCATGAATGAAATTTCCGGCTATCAGGTAGCAATTGAGGAGATTCATCATACTGAAAAAAAGGATGCTCCCTCGGGTACAGCTATAACACTTGCAGAAGGGATTATTGCTTCGCACTCCAACTTTTCTAACTGGCATTCAGAAAATGCTAAAGAAGAAGATGCGAGTAGTTTACCTATTTTATCCAAACGAATCGACCCAGCCCCGGGAACACACAGTATCAATTATTCCTCTGCCATTGATTCAATTGAAATCACGCACACCGCTCACAGCAGGGAAGGTTTTGCCATGGGAGCGATTCTAGTAGCCGAGTGGATCCAAGGAAAGAAGGGCGTGCTTTCTATGGATGATTTTCTATCTTTCTGAACATTTAAGTAATCATGAGTAATTCAAAAATGAAAAAATCTGCTACCCGCGAATGGGTAGATGCACTAGTTTTCGCCGTTATAGCAGCTAGTTTGATCCGATGGTTGCTTTTGGAGCCATTCACGATCCCAACGGCTTCAATGGAAAAGTCACTCCTTGTTGGAGATTTCCTTTTTGTAAGTAAAATGCATTACGGAACCAGAATCCCTAAGACTATAATTCAGATGCCACTGACTCATCAGAAAATCTGGGGTACTGAAATCCCCTCCTATAATGATGCGATTCAGCTCCCATATTATCGACTTCCAGGATTCTCAGATGTAGAGCGAAACGATGTAGTGGTATTCAATTATCCCATAGAATTTCAATATCCGACAGACTTAAAAACTAACTATATCAAGCGAGCTGTGGGAATTCCAGGTGATGTGATTGAAATCAAAATGGGAGATCTTTCCATAAATGGGGAACCAGCCTTTAAGCCTGAAGAAATGCAGTTTTCTTACGATATCACTACGAACAGACCGCTTAATGTCGAATTTTTCAAAGAGTACGGGGTCAACCAAGAAAGCTTCGGAATATTTCCCAATGGATCGGGGTACGTAGTGTTTGGAGCAACTGATGATGTTATTAAGCGGCTAGAAGCTTCTCCAGTTGTCACTTCAGCCACTAAGCGAATTCACCCGATTGGGGTTGAGCAGGCAGGTGTCTTTCCTGATGGACCGCTTTTGGGATGGAATAGAGATAATTATGGACCTCTGAAAATTCCTGGAGAAGGTTGGACAATCGAGCTTACGAACGAAAATGTGGTCCAATATGGCTCAACAATAAAAAATTACGAAGGTCTGGAAAGCGTGGAAATTAAGGACGGTCAACTCTTCATTGATGGAGTAAAGACTGAAAGCTATACGTTCAAGCAGGATTATTATTTCATGATGGGCGATAATCGTCATGATTCATTGGATTCTCGCTATTGGGGATTTGTCCCTGAAGATCATATCGTTGGAAAAGCTTGGTTTCTGTGGCTGTCACTCGATAAATATGAGTCCATGTTCAACAAAATTAGATGGAATAGATTCTTCAAAGGAATCGAATAACAAAAGGGCCTCGAAAAATTTCGAGGCCTTTTTTTTACCAAGTTATTGGTGTTTTTCCAGCCGAGATCAAATATTCATTTGCTTTAGAAAAGTGTTTTGATCCAAAGAATCCTCTGTAAGAACTCAATGGACTGGGATGAGGAGCTTTCAGAATCAAATGCTTTGCAGAGTCAATCAGATCTGATTTCTTCTGGGCGAAGCTTCCCCAAAGCAAAAAAACCACGTTTGACTGAGTGTTATTAATCACCCGAATGACTTCATCTGTGAATTCTTCCCAACCTTTACCTTGATGCGAACCTGCTTCATGAGCTCGAACGGTGAGTGTAGCATTGAGCAAGAAAACTCCTTGATTCACCCAGCGGGTCAAATCTCCATTGGGTGGCATATCGATGGAAAGGTCTGCCTTGATTTCTTTAAAAATATTAAGCAAACTGGGCGGGAATGGAATTCCGGGCAGAACTGAGAAGGATAATCCATGAGCTTGACCAGAACCATGGTAAGGATCTTGACCCAATATGACCACTTTCACCGAATTCAGCGGACAGAGATTAAAGGCGTTGAAAATATCTTTCCCAGGAGGAAAAACCATTTGCGTCTGATATTCGTCCTTGACAAAGGCAACTAATTCTTTAAAGAATTTTTCTTTAAATTTGTGATCCAAAGCGTTTTTCCATGTTGGTTCAATCGTTACGTCCATTCGATTTGTGGAATTTCTTGTTTGGAATTGTATATTTGTGTTTTTAACCTACAAAAATAATGGTATCAGCTGTTACTGAAGGAGTTCAAGTAAGTGTCGATGTTACTTATCAGGCAGAATTTTCTAGTCCTCATCAGCATCATTATGTTTTCACCTACAAGGTAACAATCGAAAACAAAAGCAACCAAACGGTTCAGCTTTTACGGCGTAAATGGGAGATTTATGATGCTGCCGAAAGTCATAAAATAGTAGAAGGTGATGGGGTAGTGGGCCAACAGCCTGTTTTAGAACCCGGCGAATCACACAGCTACGTTTCTGGGTGTAACCTTAAGTCTGGTTTGGGAAAAATGAGGGGAGTATATTTTATGGAGCGTCTTCATAATGGGAAAAGCTTCGAAGTAAAAGTTCCAGAATTCCAGATGATCGCAAATATTTTCCATAATTAATTTGGGTAATCGGTTATTCCCGCTTTGGTCATATTTCAAGTATTGGCTGCTAAAAGAGGATAAATTCTCAATTCACTCCCCCTTATTATTCAAAACCTACGGGGAACTTTTCAATTTCATTCTCGAGAAAAATCAGCTAGACCTGGATATTGAAGAATGTCGAAAATCTCTCCTAGATTCCAATGAAGTCATTGTGGTCATAGATCTCGGGGCAGGCTCCAAAAAAGTAAATACTCAAAAAAGAAAAGTTTCAGCTATCACTGCATACAGTACCAGTGATCGGAAAATTTCCCGGCTACTTCAGTTTTTTTGCAGCCTAACGCCAGCTTTACAGGTAATCGAGCTAGGCACTTGTGTAGGATTAAACGCTAAATATTTGGCAAGACAGACCAATGGATGCTTAGTCACATTTGAAGGGGCCGCAGAACTCGCTCGAATCGCCTCTTCAAATCTCACTGAATCCAACGTGGAAATTATCGTAGGTAATATTTCAGATACGTTACCTGAATACCTGTCCAAAATTGATTTTGTGGATTTTGCATTCATTGACGCAAATCACACCTACTCCAGCACTCTCAGTTCGCTCAAATCATTACTTCAAAAAGTTCGCTCAGGATCGATAATCGCTATTGGAGACATCCATTGGTCACCAGAAATGCAGGCTGCTTGGAATGAAATTGTTGAATTACCTGAAGTCAAGTTGAGCCTTGATTTCTATGAAGTGGGTATTTTATACTTTGAATTTCCGGGGGAAAAGGAACACTACGTTTTAGACTTTTAAGTTTTTCAGCATGAAAAATAACTCAGAACCGAGTCGCTCTGGAATAGAATTGTAACAGGGAGCCAATAGCTCAATTTTAAAATGCTGCTCAAACAGTTCCTGATATTCTTCCTTTACTCCCCCGAACGGCGGACCTAGAAAATCAAAATTTCGATTAAAAAGCACTCCCACCAGCTTGGCCCCAGGTCTCAAGAGTGACTTCATCTTGAGCATATAGTCACTACGCATCATGGGATCGAGAGCACAAAAGAAGGTCTGCTCAATGATCAAGTCATACCTACCCTCATGCTCAAAGAAATTCTCAAGGTGAATAAATGACTTTGGAAAATCTGGATTTCTTAAGCTGAAATTTTGAATTGGCTCTTCCGCATAATCAAGTAAATGAACTGAGCTGAAACCCAATTTCATGGCCTCCTCTACTTCATAAGCATTCCCAGCCCCTGGAAAAAGTATCTCAAGAGCCTTATTTTCAATTTGGTCTAAATATTGCAAGATCGGGTCAGATGCAAAACCAATATTCCAACCAGTCTTTCCTGTCTTGTACCGATCGGACCAATAGTTCTCATCTAAAATTGTCATAATCCTACAAAATTAATTTATTATGGACTCAGAATTTGAAAAAAATTCAGAACAAAAGAAAGACCAAGGCAAAAATATTATCATCATTGTCCTAGTCCTTCTTGTTATTATCAGTGGAATAAAGTTGTACACTGACTACGTAGACAGAATTAAAAAATCTGAGGAAATCCTGATTCTATCCACTGAAAATAATGAGATAAATATGCGATTAGATTCTGTGACTTACCAGTTGGATCTCAGAATTCAAGAAATCGAAAAGCTCGGAGGGGACATTCAAGCCCTCGAAGAGGTAAAGAATCAATTGGTTGCAGAGCGAAATTCGTCCCGACAAAGATCAGCCTCAGAAATCACAGCATTGAATGCTAAAATCAAGAGCTCCAATAATTTAATTCAAGAGAAAGATCAGGAAATATTAGAATTAAGAGCAGCAAACCAACAGCTTTTCTCCGAGAATCAAGATTTACGGACTACACAAGCAGAAATCGAAGAAGAAGTAGCCGAATTGAACATCCAGAAAGAGAGTTTACAAGCAAAAGTAACTGTAGCCTCGATGCTCAAAGCTGAAAATATCAACATAGCGGCTGTCAATTCGAAAGGAAAAGAGCGAGTGGAAACCACCAAAGATTTCAGGAATCGATTCATCGAGCGAATCAAAGTAAATTTCAATATCTCAGACAATAAAGTGGCAGAAAAAGGTCCTCGAAATGTCTATGTACAGATCCTAGCGCCAAATTCACAACCAATATTCGATGTGGCAAAAGGCTCAGGAACATTTATGCTAAATGGAGGTGAACAGTTTTACACTGTAAAACAGGATATGATTTTTGACAATTCAGGTCAGGAATTGACTTTCTACTACGAAAAGGGTTCAGATTACGTTTCTGGCGAACACGTGGTCAAAATCTATTTGGACAATTATCAAATCGGCTCCAAAAGTTTCACAGTTAAATAAATAAAGCCTCCTTCGGGAGGTTTTTTTTTGCCTTTCACTCAGCTAGATTTAGGGAATTACTTGGAAAGCAGCATAGTTTCCTCTACTTTTGCGGTCTGTTTATTAAATTCCTTAAACACATTATAAGATGTTCCAAAGAAATTATGAGACGGTATTCATTTTAACTCCCGTTTTGTCTGATGTTCAGATGAAGGATACCGTCGACAAGTTCGTAAACTTGTTAAAAGAAGAGGGGGCAGATGTTGTTAATGTGGAAAATTGGGGTCTTAAGAAGATGGCTTACACCATCCAAAAGAAGACGACTGGTTTCTACATCATGGTTGAGTTCAAGGCCGATCCTCCCATCATCCGCAAGTTCGAATTAGAATTTAGAAGAGATGAGAAGGTTATGAGATTCTTGACTACTGTTTTGGACAAACATTCAATTGTTTACGCCGAAAGAAGAAGAAAAGGAGAGTTTAACAAAAAAGTCGAAGTTAAGGAGGAAGCTGCAAAATGACATTAGTAAACGAGCCAATCAACAGAGGCGAAATCAGAAAGAAGTATTGCCGATTCAAAAAGCACGGCATCAAGTACATCGACTACAAGGATCCTAATTTCTTGTTGAAGTTTGTAAACGAGCAGGGTAAAATTCTTCCAAGAAGATTAACTGGTAACTCCGCAAAGTTTCAGAGAAAAGTGGCTCAGGCCATCAAAAAAGCAAGACATTTGGCTTTGTTGCCATTCTTAACCGATGGGTTGAAATAATTTCTTGTATCGTCCAATCACAAAAGAACATTACAAATGGAAATCATTCTAAAAACAGACATCAAAGGTCTTGGCTATAAAAACGACTTGGTAGATGTAAAGCCAGGTTACGGAAGAAACTACCTTATCCCTCAGGGATTTGCAGTTTTAGCAACCGGTTCGAATAAGAAAATCCTTGCAGAAAACATCAAGCAGGCAGCTCACAAAGCAGAGAAAATCAAAACTGAAGCTGAAAATGTTGCAGCTAAAATAGAGGCTCTTACTTTGGAGATCAAGGCGAAGATTGGTGAATCAGGTAAGATCTTCGGTAAAGTAACTACGTTACAAATTGCCGATGCACTTGCCACTCAAGGAATCGATGTCGATCGTAAAAAAATCTCTATCAACACTCCGGTAGATGGAGAAGGTGAATTTATAGCTGATGTAGATCTTCACAGAGAAGTGAAAACTAAGGCGAAATTCATGGTAGTAGCAGAGTAATTAAGAACTATTCATAAATAAAAAAACCCGATTAAATCGGGTTTTTTTATGCGCTTACCTCTAAAATCAATTCAATGCTTTTTCAAAAGATTCGATTAATTTTTTAGACACAGCCTTGCTGTTCTTTTCTCGTGCCTCTTTAAACAATTCGACGGCTTCCAAACCTTTTTGGATAACTCCTGCCGGATTTTGATCATTTTGGAAGCTTACCCAACACCAAGACAATTCGGCGGCCAAGGTCTCTCCACCTTTTACTTTTTCTAATTTTTGAATTGCCTCAGGAAGCGTTTTCTCTAATTTTTCTACTTGCATAATTTCAAACGATAGGTGGTTTTTGTTACAATTTCTCAGTAAAACTGATAAATTATTTTTGATAATACAATCTAACGTATTCAAAATTAACACAATAACAATATTCAATCGATTGCGGAATAGAAAAACGAGCATTTTAAGTTAAAATCTTCCTCATCTTTTTACTTAGCCTTTTATCAATTTGAAAACTATGGCTATAACTGCCAGCACCAGTAAAATATGAATAAGCCCTGCAACACTATAGATAAATACTCCGATAGCCCAGCCTATCAACAATAGCACGGCAATGATGTAAAGTAAATTTTTCATAATATGATTTTGAGTTTGATGGTGGCCCTATCAGTAAACAAGCAGAGTGCCTTTCTTATATTTTTCTTTCATTAAAGGTATTTTACTGATTAACTGATGATTACAAGATTTAAGGTTAAAAATACTCAAGAAACAAGAATATAATAGAGGAAAATATTCCTCAGTGAGGGCAATACTGTTTTCAGAAATTTTTATGGAATTTCATTCTTCGCTAAAAAATCAAAAAAATACATGTCCCTTTCAATGGGAAAACACTGTATGATCTAAAAAGTGTTGGGCATTTTTTCCTGCTGATCTAAAGGCCTTTATTGAATTATCAGAAAAACTTTAAAAGTTGGTTTGGAAAAAAAGAAGCAAGACTCTACATTTGTGACACTTTAAGGGATCCAACAAAGATTCTTAAATAAAACTGGCTTATGGTGTAACTGGCAACACGTCTGATTTTGGTTCAGAAGAGTCCAGGTTCGAGCCCTGGTAAGCCAACAAAAAGCCTCCCCTAAAATCGGGAGGCTTTTTTATTTGAGCACTCTCAGCCGAAAAGCATTCATGGCATTTTTTCCCAAATGCTCCGTCAGGCGATAATTTGCGATTGCCCCCACTCCAGCTCCAATAATCGGAATCAATTGGGCCAACTTCGCTAAATCAATGTAGTCCCGGTAATCCAATTGGAAGGTCCTCCAATCGAAGACACCCAAGTCTTCAGGTAGTTCGTGTCTGTAAGTTTCCCAGTTTTCCAATAACCCGATTAGGTCATTGCGACGACTTTGATTGGAAAAGCTTAGCTGAAAGACATATAGTAAAAAAATCCGCTCCTGATAATTTTTAGTATCCATCCCATAGAGCGCAGCGATGTCAAATAGCATTTTCATCTTGATGGTCAAAAAGGCCGGAAAGTCAGCAAATCCCAATAGAATCCCGCCAGCCCCAGTAATGGCTCCCTCAGCAGAGGCAGAATTTCGATACCATTTGATTCGACTTCGAACTTTGAGCTCACGAGCTTTAAATGGTAATTCCTCAGCGGGTTTGGGTACAATCCAGCTCGAACCGGTGATGACAGTTTTAACTATATTCTCAATGGCAGTCGTAATCACTTGATGGACTTTCTCGGGAATCCAAGTATTGATTTTCGTTTGAATGCCATGAGTCATCCTTCCCACAATACTTGGAGGTTTTTTCATTTGAAACAACCAGAGTCCAAGCTCCGCTTCTGCATACTGTTTGTAATTGTCCATAAGTGCCAAATGGCTTCATTTTTGAAAAAAAGTTCTAGATACAAAAGTGGAAAATATATAAAGAAGTACTCGATGTCTTTTTATCTCTCATCAAATCCCGGTCGAATAAATACCAAATAGTTCGGAAAAACATCCTTCAATAATCTTCTCATTTTTTCCAGCTTGGCTAACAAACTCAAGAGTATATCATCATCCGGCATAATCTGATAAATGCTTCCCCAAGCTCCTAAGCTTCTATCTATTGCAATAGAAGCGATTTTGGCAGTACCCAAATCTCCACGCTCCTCAACTGGATAATCTTTCCAAAATTCTCTATTTTGATCACCGAGCGCCCGCTGAATTTTTACTGCTATAAAAAACAAGTACCACTGTATCACCTCAAGGGACTCTTCTATTGATTTAATTCTCTTCTCAGCATCTTCTATTCCAATTGTGCCCAACTCTACTTGAGTTTGAAGTTGAAGGAGATAATCTTTCGTCGCAGAGGATTCAAGCCAATCTTTTCCTTCATCTAGATAATCGTCAGCCAAACTCTTAAGGGGATGCGCTTTGGTTATTTCTTCCAAAGAATCTTCTATTAAGGTAATTTCTGTCTTTTCGTCTTCACTCAACTCAAGATTAATCCCCATTTCATCGGCCATTTTCCGAAGCAGCTCAATCGTTTCCTTAAAACTATCGGAAACAGCAGTCCAAACATCTTGATCGGGGTCGGCATTTTTCCGAATTTCTTCCTTTTCAAATACTCGGCATCGTGCTGTAAATGTGCAGCGCTCGCACCATCGATCGCACCAATTATAGATTCCTGAAATGAATTGACTATTCTCCATTAACTAAGGTTTGATAAATTTTCAGATAAGATAAAAAGTTTTTCACAAAAAAAGCTGCTTCCTTTTTACTGAAAGCAGCTTTTCTCAAAATATACCTCTTAATATCAGCGATATAACCCGTTGAATAGCATCTTAAATGTGCCATGAGACTGCGCTCGGAATGTGATTTCCGGTCCAAAAGCATAGAATTTACCTTTTCCAACTTTTGCCTCAAAGGCAGTTACCCCATTTTTCAAATAAGATTGTCCCCATGCCCATCCACTTTTTAGTGGCTCTTCTTCACCAAACCAAGCGATTGGCTTCACGCCTAGGTTACTTGCATTTGGAGAAAGCGTAAAGACAGGGCTTCGATTAAACATGATGTAGGCTTTTTCGCCCATTCCGTAATTGATTGGAACCTTGTTGTCCACGTACATTTCCAAAACTGATCCAGGAATGTAATACTTCTCACCACTCAGGGACTTCGAGACACCTTTATCATTGAGCTCAACCAAGGCGTCATTTACTGGCAGTCCAAGATGAAATGCTAAATCTGTAGCTGAACCTACCGTAAGTATTTGCCCACCTTGCTCCAGGAACTTTTTCAACTGTGGCACCGATTCATTCTTAGTGAAATAGCCCAACATATGGTGGTATTTCTTATCAATTTCCTCAGGCTTAGGAAGTGACCTTCCAGCTCTTGCTTGGGTAGGTCCAGGAATTCCGGGTCCGATAAATAAGATGACATCATATTTTTCAGATAAATTCCCTTCATTGATCTCTTTAGGAAAAACCAAAGAATAGTCAAAATGGAATTCCTCTAGCATCCATCTTACCCATCCAGATGGCATTGAGCCACCATAGTAGTCATACAATCCAATTCTTGATGGTTTGATCTCTTTGGCATCCCTCGGCATCGAAGCCACCGGCTCTGGATATACCCCATAATCAGAAGCTGCTTTAGTCAAAACCTCTTTCCCACCGGAAACATAAAAAGAGCCAGCCGGAAGCCCATTGGATGCAGAAACTGTCCGATAGACTTTCACTTTAGCCTTTAAAAGATCATTTACCGCCATGAAGCTGTTGTTATTTCTCGGATCAAGTAAATATCCTGAGCCAGAAGCTAAGGTCTTAGCAGGAGGCGTTTGAAGTTCCCCATAAGGCAATGCCTTGAAAGGACCGGTAAAGTCTTCATAGATTCGATCGATTTCTGAGCCCATTTGAAAAGCAAGTGTCCAGCCTGCCGCATCGTATGGACGAATAGGAGGTCCTCCAGGGTACAAGAAATCATTTGGGTGATCCTGTGGCTCAAACATATCAATCACATGTGGTCGAAAAGCTTGCGCCGTTTTGACTACATAAGAATTCGCTGGATACTTTTTCCCATTAACAGTAAACTCACTTGTTGCCTGATGCACTTGGATACCAGACTTGATTAGTGCATTTAGAAATTTGATAGCTGTAGCGAAATCTGGCTGATCCGCAGAAAGGATGTATCCACGAGGATCTTTCAAAGATTGATTAGTGTAAACGGAATCATAAAATTGCTTTGGTAATCCGGCTCTGTAACCAAAAAACTCCTCATCCTCGTCTTTTGCTTCACTTTTCTTCTGAGAAGCTTGATATGCATCCTCAATAGCCTGGGAATTTTTTGGATACATAGTCCAAGTATCCTTATTTCCTCGCTCGATAGACCTTCTTCCCATCAGGTAGATATTTCGAAGCAAATCATCTCCATTTCTCACCGCATGGTTCAAAATCGCATAATTCAGAGAAACTGAATAATCAATTGAAGTTTTGAAATGCCATTCTCTTGGGGTAATAGGATATGGATTGGCATTGTTGGGGATCAATCTATCCGGAACAAGCGGCACTGAAGAAGGAGTCGGGCTACCGATTATTTCAGTCAGGATTCCAATTTGATTGTGATAATAAGGAGTCGTTCTTAGTCCTCCATTCCACCAAGTGGAAAATACAGAACCACCCAGTCTAGTATATCCTGGCCGATCCTCCTGATGTAGTCGATTGATCATTGATGCTCCCACAGCATCCAAGCTGGTGATGATCAATGGATCAAAGACATGGTTGAATGGATCACGATAAGGAGGTCCTGCAACAACTGTCCCCGCAGGTCCAGACTGATGGTGATTGTAAATAATTTGTGGAATCCACTCGATGTATTGCTGACGAGACATGTTTTCTGCCTCGCTCATGTTATTCATGTAGAAGTCACGGTTATTATCATGACCTACATATTTCTGGTAAAGGATCGGGATATTCTGATCGCGCTTAGTCTTATCCTCTTTTCTCATATACCAGTCGGACATGATTTCCATACCGTCCGGATTGGCATGCACCAAAAGAATAACCACTTCATCTAGAATCTTCATCGTCTCCGCATCGGTTCGAGACGCTAATTCATATAAAGTCTGAATCAATTGATGAGGACCCACCACTTCATTGGCATGCAATCCTCCGTCTATCCAGACTATTGGTTTGCCTTGTCCGATCAATTGCTCCGCTTCTTCACGACTCATTTCGGCTCTTGCCAATTTTTGAGCAATGGATTTATATTGATCTAGCTTCGCGAAATTTGCCGGAGCTGTCACAATCATCATTGGCTGATCTCGGCCATATTCAGTCTTGCCGATGCTCATTAACTGAACACGGTCACTTGCTTCGGCTACTTTTTTGAAATAAGCCTCAGTTTGAGTGAAATTAGCGAGCATGTAATCGTCGCCAATATCAAATCCAAAATGGGATTTGGGAGTCGGAATGTTCTGTGCTGATAAATTTGCGACGCATATTAACGTCAGCATTAGCAGTGTAAATCTTCTTAGCATAGGTGTATTATTTATTGAAAAGAGTACTAATCCCTAAAATAACAGGAAAAAAAGTGGTGCCTCAAGCTTACAGATTGTTTCTCCGAAAAAATTACAGGGTCGGGCATTTTGGGCAATAAAGTCTAAAGAAGTAACATTTGGAAAAATCAAAAATTGAGCTTTGCCACCCATTTCAAATAGATTTTTTCCTTCCTGCTCGGAAGCTAGGAGAAACTTTGGATTGTCTCTATAGGATTTAGCCATCCTTAGCAGGAATTGTTACTTTTGCTTAGCCAAGCTTCATTTCTTTCAAAAAAATCCACCCATTCATGTCCGAGGTAAAAATCTTTGCAGGAACAAACAGTCAGTCATTAGGAGAAAAAATTGCTAAAAGTTATGGGAAGAGATTGGGAGAACTTACCCTTTCCAAGTTCAGCGACGGGGAATTATCACCAAGTTTCGATGAATCCATTCGTGGTTGTACCGTATTCCTAGTTCAAAGCACTACTCCTCCAAGTGACAATCTATTAGAGCTTTGCCTGATGATTGACGCAGCAAAACGGGCGAGTGCATATAAAGTTTGTGCCGTAATTCCTTACTTCGGATATGCTCGTCAAGATCGAAAAGACCGCCCACGAGTATCGATCGCGGCTAAACTTATTGCGAATATGTTGACCTCTGCCGGCGCTGATCGGATCATGACTTGTGACCTTCATGCCGGACAAATTCAAGGTTTTTTCGATATACCTTTGGATCATTTGAATGGATCAGCTATTTTTGTGCCCTATTTGAATTCACTGCGATTAGACAACATGATTTTCGCAGCACCAGATGTGGGAGGGGTAGCCAGAGCAAGGTCTTACGCCAAGCATTTTGAAGTGGAAATGGTAGTCTGTGATAAGCACAGAAAAAGAGCCAATGAGATCGCCTCGATGCAAGTCATTGGTGATGTAGAAGGGAAAGATGTAATTTTGGTTGATGACTTGGTCGATACTGCGGGGACACTTTGCAAGGCTTCTGAGATGTTAATCGATAAGGGAGCTACCTCAGTAAGAGCAATTGCTACACACGGTGTTCTGTCAGGTAGCGCTTACGAAAACATTGAAAATTCGAAATTGGTAGAATTAATAATCACTGATTCCATTTCGATGAAGCAGGCTTCTTCAAAAATCAGAGCTTTGACGGTAGCTGAATTGTTTGGAAAAGCAATTCATGCAGTAACAGGAAATACTTCCATTAGCTCATTATTTATTTAAAGAGAACCAATTTTAAAAAACACATATATGAAAACACTAGAGATTATAGGGTTTAAAAGAGCAAATCTCGACAGTGCGAGTCTTACTGAGCTAAGAGAAGCTGGCAATGTTCCTTGCGTCGTTTACGGTCCGGGTATTTCTGAGCAGATTCATTTCTACTCTCCGATTATCTTGTTTAGAGACTTAATCTACACTCCTGAAGTTCATCTTGTAGAGTTGAACGTAGAAGGAACAATCATCAAAGCGATCTTGAAAGAGGCACAGTTTCACCCAGTAAGTGAAATGATCCTTCATGCTGACTTTGTTGCTTATTCTGAAGAAAAGGCTATCAAATTTGAAATTCCGGTTAAAGTTGTGGGTAGCTCTCCAGGTATCGCCAAAGGTGGTAAGTTGGAAATGAAAACCAGAGCTCTTAAGGTTAAGGGTCTTGCAAAAGATCTTCCTGATTTTATCGAAGTGGATATTACTTCACTTGATTTGGGTAAATCATTCAAAGTAGAAGATTTGTCTGTGGAAGGTTTTGAGATCTTAACCAGTCCTAATGTTTCTGTCGTGACTGTTGGTATTCCAAGAGCACTAAGAGGCAAAAAGGCGGGTGAAGAGGCTTAATTATTCCTCCCAAACTATTCAAAATCCTGCCCGATTAAGGCAGGATTTTTTATTTTCACGTGGTAGAATTGAATTGAAATGAAATACTTAATCGTTGGCTTGGGTAATATCGGACCTGAATATGAGCTTACGCGTCACAATATCGGCTTTCTCACACTAGACCGATTGGCAGAGAAGCAAGCCTGTGTCTGGTCTAGCGATCGGCTGGCTTTCAAATCTGAATTCAAACACAAGGGCAGGACAATCCATCTGATCAAGCCGACGACCTACATGAATCTGAGTGGTAAATCCGTAAGCTATTGGATGAAAATGCTTCAAATTCCCAAGGAAAACATTTTGATCTTGGTCGACGATGTTGCGATTCCTTTTGAAAAATTAAGAATGAAGCCTAAAGGAAGTGCCGCGGGCCACAATGGTTTAAAGAATATCGAAGAATTATTGGGAGGGCAAGATTACGCTAGACTCCGAATGGGGATCGGTGATGATTTCCCAAAAGGACGCCAGATTGATTTTGTTTTAGGGCGATTTACAGCTAATGAGTTTGAAGCCTTGCCAGTGATCATGGATAGGGCAATCGAAATGACACTTGCTTTTTGCAGCCTGGGAATTGAACGCACGATGAATCAATTTAACGATTGACACCTCTAAATTTTGCAAATCCAGTTATTCAGTATTTATTTGCAAACAACTCAGGAAACTGATTTATAAAGAAGAGGCAAGAGAATAGGCTCAATGACCCTCTGGCAACCATCGGCTACAAATCGAAAGGTGCCAAATCCTACCCGAATCGGGAATAATAAACTGGCTTCATTAAAATCCCTTTTATTTTCTTGTGCTTTATCGGGTTCGATTTTTATAAATCTTCCTGTGTAGAATAAATATTTATCCTGAAGCCATGAGCAAGCACTTTGAAACAAATTCGATCCGAATTTCTCCTTCCAAATCCAACCAGAAAGAGCATAGCGCTCCTTTATACCTCACCTCAAGTTTCACCTTTGATTCAGCCGAAGAGGCAAGAGCGACTTTTGCAGAAGAGGTAGAAGGAAATATTTACTCTCGCTATGCCAATCCCAATTCAAGCGATTTAATTGAAAAAATCTGTGCTGCAGAAGGCACTGAAGATGGGATAGCTACCGCTTCTGGAATGGCTGCCATGTTTGCAAGTATTGCAGCTTTGCTTCAGCAAGGTGATCACATATTAGCTGCACGGTCCTTGTTTGGATCTACTCACCAACTTCTCACGCGGGTTTTTCCAAAATGGGGGATCTCTTCAACTTATGGAGACATTTCAGATTACCTGAATTGGGAAAATTTAGTGCAGCCCAATACTAAAATGCTCTTCATCGAAACTCCCTCAAACCCGGGTTTGGAGATTATCGATTTAGAATGGGCAGGTAAATTTGCAAAAGCACATGGATTAATCCTTGTGGTTGATAATTGCTTTGCGACACCTTATTTGCAGCAACCAGCCAAATGGGGCGCAGACATCGTCACTCATAGTGCTACGAAGTATATTGATGGTCAGGGAAGAGTATTGGGAGGGCTGATTCTGGGATCTGCAGATTTGATGAAGCAAGTCCAATTTTTTACCAGACATACCGGACCGTCTATTTCACCATTTAATGCTTGGATTCTTTCAAAGAGTATGGAAACTCTAGCCGTAAGAATGGACAGGCATTGCTCAAACGCATTAAAAATAGCGACGGAATTCGAAGGGAACTCATCGATTACAGTAGTGAAATATCCATTTCTCAAATCGCATCCACAGCATGATCTCGCGGTGAAGCAAATGAGTCAAGGAGGAGGAATAGTAACCTTGGACTTGAAAGGGGGACTTGAAAGAGCGATACGATTTATCGATGAGCTAAAAATGATCTCCATTACCGCAAATCTTGGCGACAGCAGAAGTATCGTCACGCATCCTGCATCAACCACACATAGTAAACTTACGGCAGAAGAAAGACAGCAGGTAGGAATAACCAACGGTTTGGTTCGGCTTTCAGTTGGCCTGGAACATTATGAAGACATAATTAGCGACGTATCTCAAGCACTGGAAAATTCTAAGTAAAAAACCTTCTTGAAATGGAGCTTCATAAACCGGTATGAGAGGATTAGGGAGTTCAGTTCCTGGAGCAGCATTACAAATTGAATCTTAAGGATAAAAGAAAAGGTCCAAGCCTGAACTTGAACCAGTTGTTCTTATGTAATTGCTTTTTTCTTTGTGAAACCTCGGCTAGTGAGCCTATCGAACTATTGTGTACTCTTAGTGGTAAAAAAACTTTCTTACCACGTAGTTTGTCTGAGTTTTGGGAAAGCCCGAATAACATCACTTAGACTAATCTGACCAACAAGTTTCCCATCTTTTAATACAGGAAATCTTCTGATCTTAAGCTCTAAAAATTTTTGAGCCGCATCAAAAAGAGATAATTCCGGCGAAAGGGTATATACATCACTAGTCATGTGCTCGCTAACTTTTCCAGGAAATCTAGGTGTATTGGAATACTTTCCTTTTATGATTTCACGAAGGCAATCGACCTCTGAGATGATCCCTACCAACATCCCTGAACTATCCACGACCGGCCCTCCGGAAATCTTCTTTTTGGTAAGTATATCCATTACTTGCTCGATCGTATCGTCAGGATTGAATGTTTCCAGCCGGATAGACATGTGATCCTTTACTAAAATTTGCTGAATTGGAGCCTTCTTTGGTTCTACCACTCGTACTCCTTGAAAACTTTTTACCATATCTGAAACAATTTTTTGCGCGAAGAATAATTTACTGAAAAAATGATCTAATAACAAATTAGCATTCTATTTCTTGTATTAAATGGAATAACATTTTACTTATCAGGTTTTTTCAGAATTTTATTTCTTTAGATTCTTCAAAATGATAAATGGTTTCCAGTTCTTTTCGGGTCTTTTATAGAGATCATTAAATTCGAAGCTTCCCACTACCACGTCTTGGTCACCGTCTAAATCAAGGTCTCCTTTTGTAATGGTAAGCCAATTTGAGTCAATCCCTTTTGCCAAAACGAATGGGGTAAAATCACCATCCGATTCTTGTCGGAAATAAATCAAATCCTGTCTCGGGCTTTGTTTCGGATCGGGGAAAAAAGCTATCGCAAAAAGATCCAAATCGCCATCTCCATCAAAATCATCTACTTCCAACCCACTAGCTCCGTGCATTGGGTAAAACCACTTTTCCTCAAAATCATTCTCACCATCATTTAAGAAAACTCGAACCCCATGGTAATTTTTTAAGATCTGAGATTGGTCCGCATTGTCTCCATTGACCAAAATAATATCATCAAATCCATCGCCGTTCATATCCTCAAATCGAAAGTCACTCGATCCAAAGGCAGGCTGAAACTCTAACCAGATTTGCTCTCGAAAATCACCCTTCCCATCATTGATATAGGCCCGAATACCTTCTCGTGATTGCGTCATTTGAACTAACAAGTCCAAATCCCCATCCTGATCCAAATCTCTGGAAATAGTTCTGCGAGCTCCAGGAAAGCTATTCAGGGTTTTTTCCGGCTGAGATTTCTGATGCAAAGAGAGTTTCCCTAAGTGATTTCCAAACTGAGAAAGGACATAATCCGGAACTCCATCACCAGTCAAATCGGATTTTGAAAAATGAACTGGACGCATCAAACTATCTAAAAACTTTTCTCCAATCCATTGGTCCCCTTGTTTTTTAAACTTGGTAATCGACCCAATGGAATCGTTAGATGGATCCATAAGTCCCATCGTTAAAATTTCAAATTCTGAGCTTGAATTCCAACTGATTTCTACCGGAGCGATATCTGTAGCGATGGAATCGATTCTTTGAAATCCATTCTTAGTATCCAAAATAAAGACAGATCGAAACCGATTCCCCAGCCAAAGCTGCCCTGTCTCTGGATGAATTCGGAGCATAGTCGTCAGATTGGGAAACACAAAATCATATTCCGGCTGAATCAACTCGAAGCCTGGGATACCCACTTTAGGATTCTTTTTATTAGCCTGCGGCAAAGGTGTTTCTGGTGAATTATCCTGATAGTAATCTAAAATTTTCTGCCAATCGTCCCGCTGAATCAATTGAACTTTAGAATAAATCCCCTTTGGAATCCCTGCATCTTCTGGAAGCGTTTGTCCAAAGTCTTCTTCTAAATACAATCCAAGACGCTTCCTCATATCTGGAAGTACATTTTCCACCCATGTTTTTTTTTCTAAAATACTGGGATCAGGTTTGAGATGGCAGCTGCCACAGTAAGCGTTTGCTAATTGTTCCCCATCAAGTTTCAAATCCGTCGTAGCGAGTTGTTCTAGCGTTGGTGGGGGTTGTTTACGCTCCGATATTGGATTGCACGCGACCAAAATTACCACGAAAAGAAAATAAACTGCTAATTGGAATTTCATTAACCTAATACTTCTAAAAACTGATTTACTTTCTCACGATCGATTTCCAGTTGATGGCTAAAGGCCACAGGTTCGGATGAAAATGATAACCCAGGATTGATAAATTGGTTTTTTGAGGGGCTAATAGTTCTACAGGAGGCATGTATCTCTTTCAGAAATCCATTTTGATTTAGAATCTTTACATGCTCAGGCTTGGTACCTCCACCGGCCATGATACTGATTCGATCTTTCGCTTTATCAATCAATTCCAAAAGCATGGGGATTCCTTCACTTACAGCGTTTTTTCCCCCAGAAGTCAGAATCCGTTGAAACTTACAGCTAATCACGGCATCCAAAGCCTCAATCAGATTCGCAGAAGCATCAAATGCACGATGAAAAGTACATGGTTTTCCCCCTGCCGATCGCATTAGCGATTCACATGCATCCACATTGACATGGCCATGGTAATCCAACACTCCAAAAACAAATCCATCTGCACCTAACCCGCCAAGAATCTCAATGTCCCGCTTCATAACCATGAGTTCTTTCTGAGAATAGGCAAAATCTCCACCTCTAGGTCGAATCATTACAAAAATGGGAAGGTCGATTTCAGATTTTAGAATTTTAAGCATTCCGGCACTTGGTGTTTCTCCCCCTTCGGGAAAATTAGCACAGAGTTCCAAACGATCCACTCCAAAAGAAGCCGCTTGCATGGCCGCTTCAAAACTAAAAACTGGTGACTCCAATAGAATTTTACTCATGGTTTGAAATGCGAATTAGAATCAATCAATACATTTTCTTTTTGTGTGGCTTTTGCAAAGTTAAACCCAGGATGTACCGCAAAAGCTCCGGTCAAGCCTTCTTTATTTATAGCTAAAAACCCTGCCTGAATATCGTTGATGTTTTTATTTTTCGAAATCAATCTTCGCACTGCTTCTTCACACGCTTCTTGTGGAGTTCTTCCTTGACGCATCAATTCCACGATTAAAAAACTCCCACAGATTTTAATAATTGTCTCTCCCAATCCTGTAGCTGTAGCAGCCCCAACTTCATTATCCACAAATAATCCTGCACCGATAATCGGGCTATCCCCTACTCTGCCGTGCATTTTGTAAGCAAGGCCACTGGTCGTACAGCTTCCGGCCATATTCCCATTTGCATCGATTCCAATCATGCCAATGGTGTCGTGATTTTCGATATTAATAATCGGCTTGTATTGGCTGGTTTCCTTCCATTTGGCGTATTCAATGGCAGCTTTGGGACTTAGCACCTCTTCCTCAAGTGGAAATCCTTCGGATATCGCAAATTGCCTTGCCCCTTCCCCAGCCAGCATGACATGAGGCGTATTTTCCATTACTCTTCGAGCTAGACTTATCGGATGTTTGATCTGTCTGACGAAAGCCACAGATCCGCAATTCCCATCTCCTGTCATAATCGACGCATCCAACGTAGTTATCCCTTCACGGTCTGGCAGACCTTGAAGGCCTACGGATAAGTTTGCCAGGTCAAGCTCAGTATCTCGTACTCCTACCTCCACGGCATCTAATATGCTGCCTCCAGTATCAAGTTTGGCCATTGCAGCTGCATTTGCTGGTAAACCGTGATTCCAAGTTGAAAGTATCATAGGCATTTCACCAACTAAGGGTGGGGATTCTTGCTCCTTTTGGCTGCAAGAAGCAGATATGGCGGGAATGATTAAAGCGGAACCCAGCAGGGATTGTTTGATAAATTTTCTTCTTTGAGACATTAGGAGTATTTTAGAATCGAGGTTAAATTATCAAAAAAGGGCTGAAAGTGGCCATTATTAATCAAATACATTCTAAAAAATAAACGATGAAACCCTACCTATTAAAAGAGTCAAATTGGAAAGATCTCCAGTCCCACCGTTTCGAATTAGCGGTTTTACCTTGGGGAGCTACTGAGGCCCACAATTACCACATGCCTTATGGCACCGATGTCTATGAGGCTGATGCAGTTGCAGAAGTGGCAGGAAAAAAAGCTTGGGAAAAGGGTGCAAACGTGACGATCATGCCTACGATACCTTTTGGTGTAAATACAGGTCAATCCGATATTTATTTAGACATCAATATCAACCCAAGTACGCAGCTACTCATACTTCAGGATATTTTGACAGTGTTGAATCGCCAAGGAATCAAAAAGTTTTTGATTATCAACAGTCACGGAGGAAATGACTTCAAGACGATGTTACGGGAATTGGGATTGAAGTTTCCGGAAATGATGCTTTTCACTTGCAACTGGTTTCAAGCCTTAGATAAGTCCCGCTATTTCGAAGAAAGTGGCGACCATGCGGACGAAATGGAAACGGCTTTGATCATGCATCTTCACCCGGAACTTGTCCTACCTCTAGACCAAGCGGGAATGGGAGATGAAAAAAAATCTAAAATTAAAGGCATTCAAGAGAAGTGGGCTTGGGCAGAGCGCAAATGGTCAGAGGTGACAGCCGATACAGGAATTGGGAATCCGAAAAAAGCCTCCCCTGAAAAAGGAAGGCTTTACTTTGAAGCCGTATCCGATAAAGTAGCCGACTTGATAGTAGAGATTTGCGAGGCAAAATCAGGTGAACTTTATGGCTGATTAGTCTGAGGTAGGAAAATTAAATGGAGTACTATTTCCTTTATAATCGATCATGGAAATTGATTTGGTGTTTGCTGGAATCGTAACTGACCTGGAAGATTGAGATAGAAATCCCGCTCCAAATCCAGTCTCGATTCGTTGTTTCTTCCCTGAGTCAAGTACAATGACAATAGCCATTATTTCTTTGGGAGGCGATATGATCCGGTCTGACGAATTATTTTGGGAAAATGCCAAAAGAGGACCGCGATTCTGCGAAGCAAGGTACAGGCTTTTGTTATTGGCTCCATGAATTTTTACTAGGGCTTTGGCATCGCCTGGCACCATAAAGCCACTTTGGGCTGGTTCAACCTCAGTAAAACCACCTTTGCCATCGCCCAATAAGATGAGGCCAATCATTGCATCCAATCGACCGATAAATATCTCATTCCCGTAATCGTTACCCACGATAGCCAAGTCCAAAAAGGAATCTCCATTGAAATCTTCCACAGCAATCCCATTAATCGGAGCAATTTGTGCAGACGTAGGCAGGCTATGAATTGCAAATTTTCCATTTCCCAAATTTTCAATGTAGGCACTTTTGTCATAATTCCCAGTCAACACCAAGGCTGAAGCTCTCTCTTCTGCTGTGAATATATCCTGCTCAGTCGCTAAGGCAAAGGTTTTATATCGCTCATATTTCCTTCTAAAAAGGGTACTTTGACTATTTAAGTCATCCCAGAAATGGACTGGAAAAGATTTGTATTCACCACCGATCTTATCCTTGAAATATGCAAAAACCACCGGATCAATGCTACCATTATTGTCAAAGTCTTTAGCATAGATTTTCACAGGTCGCTCTACAGAAGGATGGTAGAAATTATTTTCGCCGAGATTTCCCACGATAAAATCAGTGTCTCCATCTTGATCAAAATCCCCTGAAGTAATTGAATTCCACCAACCTAGATAGTTCTCTAGTCCTGTTTCTTTTAATTTCTTCAAGTTGGTACCATCATTTCTGAAAACTGTGATCTGCATTAATTCACCCACCACAATCAAATCAACCTTGCCATCTCCATCCACATCAGCCCAAATCGCATCACTCACCATACCTATTTCTCTCAGTTCAGGTGCAACTTGATCTGTCACATCTTCTAAAATTCCACCATTATTGCGCAGTAAAAAACTTTTTTCAGGCTTCGGGTAATTAGCTAAGGGTGTTCGCCCACCCACAAATAAATCAAGATATCCATCGCCATTGAAATCCGCACCACGAACTACGGATCCATTTCCTGCGACTCCCTTAAAGCTGCTATCTTGGCTGAAATTCCCTAAGCCGTCATTTCTAAAATATCTGTCATTGTATTCCAGTGCATTTTGCGCAAACTCATTACTTCCGCTTACTAAGTATAAGTCCAGATCCATGTCATTATCCAAATCGACTAGCAGTATCCCCATTTCTTCGTAGGTATTACTTTGATCTTCAAAAAGATTGCGAGAACTGAAGCTACCATCCGCTGATTGCATAAACAATTGAGGCTCGTATCCAGAAGAAGATCCCACAATAAAATCTTCTAATTGATCCCCGTTCACATCTCCTACAGCAAGCGCAGGGCCGTATTGACTAAGCTTGTGTGGAATGGTTCGTTGTATATTATAATCCACCTTATCCTCTTCTTGATGGGTGAAAATTATTCCGGATTCAGCTCCAAGAGCAGTAAAAAGTTGATTTTTGTTTGGCTCTTCCATAATGGCCACATTTCTTTTTCCGATTTTAGAATCAGCGTAATTAACCTCCAAAGTCTGATTTATACCGGGATTGGAAATAATGGAAACTTTACCATCAGGCCAGATGATCTCCAATGAAGACACCTGTGCATCAGAATTGAGCCCAAAGTGTGCTATGTTTTCTACAGAAGACATAAAACCACGATAAACCTGCATTTCCTGGTAATAGGATTTGTGTTCATCTACTCTCACCACAATTTTTGCTCCCAAGCCTTGCAGATTTTTTTTAGAACCTACCAGTTTTACTCTGAGATAATTGGGACTGTCAGCTTTTCCATTCAGTTTGTTTTCATAGATAGCCGCCGGATCATTGATATTATTAATTATATAATCCAAATCCCCATCTCCATCCAAATCGGCAAAAGCCGCACCATTGGAAAAAGAAGGCAAATCAAGCCCCCATTCGGAACTCATATCTGAAAAATTAACCCCATTCAGATTTTTGAATGCATAATTCGGAATCTTGACGATCGGAATAGAGTCCAGCAATTGGCTGACGCTGGCAATAGAGCCTACATCGCCACGATAATTGGCAAAATCTTTATCTGTAATGTCTCTAGGATAGCCATTCGTAATCAGAATATCACGCAGTCCATCATTGTCAACATCCACAAAGAGCGGAGACCAAGACCAATCCGTCTGGTAGATTCCCGCCATCATACCGACCTCGCTAAAAGGTAAACCTGCTCCGTTATTTTTGTGGAGCATATTCCGGACGTATTGATATTGATAGTCCCATTCCTCATTGCTGATATATACCTGATAGGTGTTTTTACCAATAGTGGTTTTCTTGCGATAGTTATCTTCTCCCAGCATATCGAGCGTAATCAGGTCAGGACGCATATCATTGTTGTAATCTGCTATATCGGCGCCCATTGAAAAGTGGCTTTGATGTCTCAATAACTCTTCGGATCGATTGGAAAAAGTACCGTCCTGATTATTCAAATAAAGAATATCATTTGTGACAAAGTCATTGCTAACATGAATATCGGGCCAACCGTCATTATTCATATCCTGCACAGAAAGACCAAAACCAAAGCCTTCTATGGTGATTCCCGCCTCGATAGTGACATCCTCAAAGGTGCCATTCCCAGTGTTTCTATAGAGCGCATCATTGTTCGGTGAACTTCCGTCAGTGATTTTTTTCCGATAGTTGCTCGCAGCTACTTTACTTGGTTCGTTATTGATCACATAGAGATCAAGATCGCCATCCAAATCATAGTCAAAGAATACAGCACCCATAGAGTTGCCTGCATTATTAATCCCGAAATCAGCAGCCATTTCTATGAAAACCGGAATACCATCTGGATTATTTCCTTGATTGACAAACAATAGATTTTCACGGAATTTTTCATCTTCGAATATTCCTGTTGCCACGTAGATATCCATCAAGCCGTCTTCATTTATATCCACCACTACTGCCCCGGTACACCATCGATCTCCAGCCAAAATACCTGCAACATTTGAAATATCCTCAAAGTCAAAATCTCCCTTATTCAAAAATAGTGCGTTTGCAACTTGATTTCCGGCAAAAAATAAGTCTTGAGTACCGTTTTTATCAAAGTCGGCCGCTGCCACTCCTCCACCATTGAAAATATGTGTAGTAGTCATGATATTGAATGAATCAGATTCTACGACCTTATTATTAAAATCGATCCCAGTCTCAGAAGGACTTTTGAGCTCAAATAGCTTGGATTCTTGAGTGCAGGAAAATAAAAATGCAAAGACTAATATGGCTAGACAGCTATTACTAGAGGATTTCATAGGGTGAACAATTGGGTGATTGGGAATGATGAAATTACCAATTTTGAGTGAAATGAGAAAGTGCCTAACCTCGTTAATAAAAAAAGGAAGGCTCTTCAGCCTTCCTTTCAATACTAATTCTAATTCTTAAGATTAGAAACCTGGATTCTGAATCAA
>JBBQDY010000004.1:0-38281 GCA_038320155.1 Cytophagales bacterium | reverse complement strand
TTGGATGATCAAAGGGATTTCGTATTCGCCACTGGGTAGATTGAGCGCTTTTTCTGCTTCACTTTCTACTATAAACAAGCCCGCTAATCCCTGTGTAACTTGCTTGGCTGTCATGCCATGGAGGTGCGGGTGATACCAATTAGTTCCAGCTTTTTGATTGACAGAAAATTGGAAATTAAAAGATTCATTTGGTTTAATCGTATGATCTGGATGCCCATCCATGGCAGATGGTATTACAAGACCATGCCAATGAATATTGGTATGTTCTGCGAGTTTGTTTGAAAAAATAAGGTTTACATTTTCGTTTTTTTGTACTCGAATAGTAGGGCCTAACAGCCCATTTCCATAACCCAACACTTCTACCTCCTTGGAAGATGATAGTGCGGATCTTCCCACTTGGGCACTTAGTGAGGACGTTGAGCTAATGGTGAGAGGTATTTTTAAAGCATTTAAAAATTCTCCATCCAAAATGTTTGGTACATCAGCATCCATCCCATGATCCATGCAGGAAGTCAATAGACTCGGACCTGCCACAATAGCAACTGTGCCAAGGCTCATTCTTTTTAAAAACTCACTTCTATTCATATGCTGCGAAATTACCTCATTAACTCATCTATCGCGTCAAGCTCCAATCAGTATTTCTGATAAAAACTTAAAAGCGCGTTTATAACTTTTTTTTGGCTTAAAGAACCATTTTTAATTACTGAGGCGAAAATCTAAATAGAATGGTGCACAATGCTTGAAGTCCCAACGGCCGAACCATTTGACTTGTTTTGCTTAGTGCATTAATCCGCTGCTTTTTCATTTTCTTCTGTTTGAGATTTGCAATCTCTGCCCTTGAACAATCATGCCAATGGCTTTTACCCATGGCTGATTATTTCACGCTTTCAGCGCTATATCATATTCTCTTTGAAACCTCAGCGTTCTCTGCAGTGAAAAAATCACCCAAACAAATCAGAACTCAAATACCGATCTCCACGGTCGCAGGTGATGCAGACGATCAAGCCTTCTTTAAGTTCCTTGGATAGTTCCAAAGCAGCGAATAATGCGCCCCCACTACTCATTCCTGCCAAGATTCCTTCTTCTTTAGCCATTCGGCGAGTTAAGTTAGTAGCCTGTTCCTGACTTACATCGATCACACGATCAACTCGCTCTTTTTCAAAAATTGCCGGTAAAAACTCCGGTGACCATCTTCTAATCCCTGGAATGCTGGATCCATCGGTGGGCTGCGTACCTACGATTTGAATGTTTGTATTCTTTTCTTTCAAATATCGAGAGACTCCCATGATCGTACCGGTGGTTCCCATCGCTGAGACAAAGTGTGTAACTTTTCCGTCAGTATCTCTCCAAATCTCCGGTCCTGTAGTCTTGTAGTGAGCCAGGTAATTATCCGGATTGGCAAACTGGTTGAGCATTATATAACCCTCATTCGCATTCATCTCTTCGGCAAGCGTTCGGGAATATTCAATGGTTTTGGCAGCAGGGGTAAGGATGACTTTGGCACCATAAGCTTCCATAGAAAGGACTCGCTCCTTCGTGGAATTATCCGGCATGATCAGGGTCATCTCCAAACCCAAGACTTTGGCCACCATTGCCAAGGCTATTCCTGTATTGCCGCTTGTAGCTTCTACCAACTTGTCCCCAGCCTTGACCTCCCCACGATCTAGGGCGCTTCGAAGCATATTGTAAGCTGCTCGGTCCTTGACACTTCCGCCGGGATTCTGGCCTTCAAGTTTGCAAAGAATTTTGACATTCGGATTGGTAGGAATATGCTCCAATTGGATCAAGGGGGTATTTCCGATTAGCTCAACTAGTCGCATCCTGTCCGTTTTTGAAAATATATAAATCCGTCATATCTGAATCCGCATGATACATCTGCGCTTGGTAATACACTTTGCTACCTGGGGGGATACTTTTCGTCAACCAGACATTACCTCCGATCACGCTATTTTTTCCGACGGTCGTATTTCCTCCTAGTATAGTCGATCCGGCATAGATGACCACATGATCTTCGATGGTAGGGTGTCGCTTTTGATCTGCTTGTGCCTTTTCTACACTGAGCGCACCTAAGGTGACGCCCTGATAGATTTTGACATGATTGCCTATGACTGTGGTCTCTCCAATGACTACTCCTGTACCGTGATCAATGCAAAAGTGCTGACCAATTTTTGCTCCCGGGTGAATATCAATTCCTGTCCGGCTGTGTGCGATTTCAGTAATCATCCTTGGGATAAGTTTCACCCCTAATCGGTGGATTTGATTGGCAATACGGTAAGCGGCAATAGCATAAAAGCCAGGATAACTCCTGAGAATTTCTGTTCGTGATTTCGCAGCAGGATCTCCTGCATACATGGCGTCAACATCCTGGTGTACCCAGTCGTAGATTCGCTCTAGTTCCTGGAAAAATTCATCGGCAAGATCCTCACTTTTACCTGTATACAAATGTTTGTTTCGCTCCAGAATCAGGGTAAAGGTCTCGTTCAGCTTTTCCATTTTGAAAGCTAAAGCCTGGACATCTGTAATTTTTTCTACCGTATATTCCGGAAAGAGTAAGCCCAATAATTCCTCAAAAAACTGTTTAATTATTTTTGGGGAAGGACAATCCGAGCACTCTTGGTGAGCGAGAAAGAGTTTTGAAATAAAAGGGTTCATGAAAGGTTGTGCTAGGTCTGATTAAAGTACAAAACCCACTCGAATCACATAAGGTTCACCATATGGAGATCGTAGGTTGTCATGCAGGACATTGTAGAGAAATGTAAAATTGGCACCGCCTCTGGCTCCAAATGGGGCAAAATACCCACCTCCAAGAAAAAGTGCATTTGACCAAATTCGCTCAAAGCGATCTGAAATAAAATTGTAATTATCGAAATTGATCGATTCGTATTCAGCGTGCAGGAATATATTCGGGAGCACATTGTATCGGCTGAAGAGTCTGCCTCCATAAGAGGAAGATTCTCCACCAATGAATCTGCGGTCATTGAAATATTGGTAGGTGATACCCACTCCGGAAGAGAGCTTTGGGGTGATCATGACTCCTACCAAAGGAGAAAAATCTATTAGGGTCACCGTTCCAAACTGCATCCCAAAGTTTCCACCATAATAAAGTCTGTCTTTGAATGGAATGCTGTCTCCGGGATAGAATTCTCGCTGCGCAAAAGAACTCGATACCATTAGGATAAATAGGGGGAAAAATAAAAAGAAGAACTTATTTTTTAACAATGACATAGAGATCTTCTGTTGGTTTTTTCATCAGGTATTTCTCACGGGCAAACTTCTCCAAAAGTTCAGGATTGCTCATCAATTCCTCTCGTTCAGCTTTGATTTTCACTTTTCGCTCCAAATAAAATTCCTTTTGATCTTCCAGAGTATTGAGTTTACTGCTGAGTCTGACTTGATTAATGACACTGTTAGAATCTATAAAAATCATCCAAGCGAGGAAAAATGCCAATCCTAAAAAGTAAAAGTTCTTGGTGTATTTGAGGTATTTGGTCATGGGAACAAGGATTTCTTGCTCAAGGTACAAAAATGGTGCAAAAAAAAAGACAGCCTTGAAAGACTGTCTTTTGAATAGAATAATTGAAAACAGATTAGGCAAATCTACCATTGAAAATGGCCGCTTCTCCCAATTGCTCTTCAATTCGAAGCAATTGATTGTATTTAGCCATACGATCAGATCGAGAGGCTGAACCTGTCTTAATCTGTCCGCAATTCAAGGCAACTGCCAAATCAGCGATGGTAGAATCTTCCGTTTCACCAGATCTATGAGACATTACCGCTGTGAATCCAGCTTTGTGGGCAAGATTTACCGCATTGATAGTTTCTGTCAAAGTACCGATTTGATTCACTTTGATTAAGATGGAGTTAGCCGATTTTTCCTCGATTCCTCTTTTCAAGAATTTCACATTGGTTACAAATAGATCATCACCAACCAATTGTACACGATCTCCGATTTTCGCAGTGAGCATTGCCCATCCTTGCCAATCTTCTTCCGCACAACCATCTTCGATAGAGTCAATCGGATATTTTTCAGAAAGCTCGGCTAAATAATTAACCTGCTCCTCACGGCTTCTTGTTCTTCCTGTGTCGCCTTCAAATTTCTTATAATCATACTTTCCGTCCTTGAAAAACTCAGACGCTGCACAATCCAATGCTATGGTGACATCTTTGCCAGCCTCGTATCCTGCTTTGGAAATTGCATCTAGAATAGATGCCAAAGCTTCTTCAGTTCCGCCAGAGAAGTTTGGCGCAAATCCTCCCTCATCACCTACTGCAGTACTCAAGCCTTTATCATGAAGGATTTTCTTCAGATTATGGAAGATCTCAGTTCCCATTCGCATCGCCTCAGAAAAGGTCGGTGCGCCTACCGGGCGAATCATGAACTCTTGGAATGCAATCGGTGCATCCGAGTGAGAACCGCCGTTGATGATATTCATCATTGGAACAGGAAGTGTGTTAGCATTTACTCCACCAACATATCTGTAAAGTGGCTGATTGGATTCCATCGCTGCAGCTTTTGCTACGGCAAGCGATACACCAAGAATGGCGTTTGCGCCAAGTCTGCTTTTATTCGGAGTGCCATCCAATTCGATCATAATCTGATCGATTAGATTTTGCTCAAACACGTCAAAGCCTACCAGCTCAGAAGCGATAATATCGTTTACGTTGGCAACCGCCTTCAACACTCCTTTGCCCATGTAGGCTTTTTTGTCTCCGTCACGAAGCTCTACCGCTTCATTGATGCCAGTAGAAGCACCGCTTGGTACTGCGGCTCTGCCAAAGGCTCCATTTTCAGTATATACATCCACCTCAACAGTGGGATTTCCTCTAGAGTCGAGAATTTGTCTTGCATGAATTGATTGAATCAACGTCATAATTTAATAGGTTTATGAGAATTAGTTTTTGTTAATTAAAGAAATAAAATCGTCGAAAAGGTATCTCGAGTCATGTGGACCGGGAGAGGACTCCGGATGATATTGTACCGAGAATGCAGGCTTATTTTTCAAGCGAATTCCTGCAACGGTGTTGTCATTTAAATGCACGTGAGTAATCTCCACTTCTGGATTTTGCTCGGCATCTTCTCTCGTAATATTGAACCCGTGATTCTGAGAAGTAATTTCACTTTTTCCGGTATTCAGATTTTTGATGGGATGGTTCAAACCTCTATGGCCGTGGTGCATCTTGTAAGTCGAAATCCCACAAGATTCGGCAAGGATTTGATGTCCAAGACAAATTCCAAAAAGAGGTTTTCCTGTATTCAGAATGTCTTTTGTAGTAGCTACTGCATATTCCATCACTGCCGGATCGCCTGGACCGTTGGAAAGGAAATACGCGTTCGGGGACCAAGCTTCCATCTCAGCAAGGTTTGTTTTAGCAGGGAATACCTTGCAGTAAACTCCTCTGCCGGCAAGATTTCTCAAAATATTCTTTTTGATGCCAAGGTCAAGGCAAGCGACTTTGATTGAAGCATTTTCGTCCCCATAGAAATAGGGCTCTTGGGTACAAACTGTAGAGGAAAGTTCCAAACCATTCATATCAGGCACTTTATTCAATTCAGCTTGGAGTCCCGTCAAGTCATCTTCAAATTCAGAGCTAATGATGGCGTTCATTGCCCCTTTGGATCTCAGGTGACGGACAAGCATTCTAGTATCGATATCTGCGATACCCGTAATTTTGTTTTTCAACAAATAATCCTGAAGTGAGCCATCTGCATCCAATCTGGAAAAAACCTCAGAAAAGCTATTGACTACAATTCCTCCAATAGTGGGGTGATCTGATTCTACCTCTTCGTCGATAACACCATAATTTCCGATATGAGAAGTTGTAGTAACTATAATTTGACCAGTGTAAGAAGGGTCAGTATAAATCTCCTGATAGCCTGTCATGCCGGTATTGAAGCAAATCTCGCCACCATTTGTTCCGTGGTTTCCAATCAATGAACCGTGAAAGACAGTTCCATCCGCTAAGAGTAAAGTTGCTTTTTGTTTGATCATTGTTCTTTTTGAGTTGTCCAAAGTTAAATATTTATTGGAAAGGATTAAGGTTGAAAAGGGTATAAAAAAAGGATTGAACAAATGTCCAATCCTTTGATATAGTCAGTGAGTGCTTCAACTTACTTTTCTTCAGTTTCGCCTTCAGTTGAATCTTCGCTAGCTTCAGGAGCACTAGGCTCCTCAGCTTTAGCTTCTGCAGCAGGAGCTTCTACTTTAGCTTCAGTCACAGCAGATGCTGTTCCAGTGCCTCTTCTAGATCTTCTAGTAGTCTTCTTAGCTGGTTTCGAATCTTTCAACATCAATTCGTTGTAATCAACCAATTCGATGATACACATCTCAGCGTTGTCACCTAATCTGAAACCAGTCTTGATGATACGAGTATATCCTCCAGGTCGGTTAGCAACTTTTTCAATTACTCCACCGAATAGTTCGATGATTGCCTCTTTATTTTTCAAATAAGAGAAAGCCATACGTCTATTGTGAGTGGTATCCTCTTTTGCTCTAGTCACAAGAGGCTCCAAATACTTCTTCAATTCTTTTGCCTTGGCAAGCGTGGTCGAGATACGCTTGTGAAGAATTAGTGAAGTTGCCATATTAGAAAGCATCGCTTTCCTGTGAGCGGTCTTCCTTCCAAGGTGGTTAAATTTCTTACCGTGTCTCATATCAATTATTCTTCATCAAGTTTATATTTTGAAATATCCATTCCAAAAGTCAATCCTTTTTCTTGGATAAGTTGCTCTAATTCTGCAAGAGACTTCTTACCAAAATTTCTGAATTTCATCATGTCCGAAATCTCAAGTCTTGCTAAATCACCAAGTGATTTCACATCAGCTGCTTTTAAGCAGTTGAATGCTCTAACAGAAAGGTCTAGATCGCTCAAGGAAGTCTTAAGCAATTTTCTCATGTGCAAGAACTCTTCATCAATCGGTTCTGGCTCAGCTACTCCCGTAGAGTCTAAAACCATCGTCTGGTCAGAGAACAACATGAAGTGTTGAATCAAGATTTTAGCAGATTCTTGAAGTGCTTTCTCCGGATGGATTGAGCCATCTGTAGAAACTTCCATGATCAATTTTTCGAAGTCAGTCTTTTGCTCTACCCGCGTATTCTCAACACTGTACTTCACATTTTTAATTGGTGTGAAGATGGCGTCGATAGCGATTGTGCCAAAGATTTGATCTTTTGGTTTGGATTCTTCAGCTGGTAAGTAACCTCTGCCTTTTTCCACCATTAATTCCATCTCGAAGTTTTTAGATTCGTCGATATGACAAATCACTAACTCTGGATTTAAGATTTCGAATGACGATGTGAACTTAGCGATGTCCCCAGCAGTGAACACAGATTGCTTTTTGATCTCTACAGTGATTTTTCCATCAAATGCTTCATGCACTTTTTTGAATCTCACTTGTTTCAAGTTCAAAATAATATCTGTGACGTCTTCAACTACACCTTCGATGGTAGAAAATTCATGCACTACTCCAGGAATCTTTACTGAAGTGATTGCATAACCTTCCAAGGAAGAAAGCAAAATTCTTCTCAAGGCATTACCGATGGTAACACCATAGCCTTTTTCTAGTGGTTTGAAGGTAAATAAGCCATGAAAATCATCGGCTTTTTCCATTACCACTTTCTCCGGCATTTGAAATGCTAGTATGGACATATATCTCGTTCTTTTTTAAAAGCTGAAAATATTAAAATTACTTAGAGTAAAGTTCGACAATGAGTTGCTCCTTGATATTCTCAGGAATATCATCTCTGCCTGGTACACTGACGAATTTGCCGGTCAACGATGTGCCATCCCACTCTAACCAAGGATATTTATTTGCACCTCTTCCAGCTAAGCTACTAGTAATGGCTAGAAGAGACTTAGAACGTTCTCTAACTGAAACCACATCACCTGGTTTAAGGGTATAAGAAGGGATATTTACCACATCACCATTCACAAGAACATGCTTGTGAGAAACTAGTTGTCTAGCACCTCTTCTGGTTGGGGATATTCCTAATCTATACACGGTATTGTCTAGTCTTCCTTCTAGAAGCTGAAGTAGGTTTTCACCCGTGATTCCAGACTTTCTTGAAGCGATGCCAAACATTTTAGCGAATTGTCTTTCCAGTACACCATAGATGTACTTTGCTTTTTGCTTTTCAGCAAGCTGGATAGCATATTCTGACTGCTTCTTCCTTCTACCTTTACCATGCATTCCGGGAGGGTAGTTCTTTTTCTGTAGCGCTTTGCTATGCCCTTCGATAGGCTCACCAAATTTTCTGGCGATCTTTGATTTAGGACCTGTATATCTAGCCATTCTGTTACAATTTTATAATTAAACTCTTCTACGCTTAGGTGGACGACAGCCGTTGTGCGGCATAGGAGTCACGTCAATGATCGTGGTCACATCTAAACCTACGTTTTGCAACGTTCTGATCGCTGATTCTCTGCCAGCACCTGGACCTTTTACGAAAACTTCGATCTTTCTCAAACCTAGGTCGTATGCAACTTGTCCACAATTCTGAGCTGCCATCTGAGCAGCGTATGGAGTGTTCTTCTTTGATCCTCTGAAACCCATTTTACCGGCAGAGGCCCAAGATATCACTTGTCCTGCATTGTTGGTAATCGAGATAATGATATTGTTGAAGGAGGCCTTAATGTGCACCTGTCCGACAGCTTCTACCTTTACTACTCTTTTTTTACCTTTTGCTTTATCGTTTCTTTTCTGAGCCATAATCTAATCAGGTTTTATTTAGTTGCCTTCTTTTTGTTAGCAACTGTTTTACGCTTACCCTTCCTTGTTCTGGCGTTGTTCTTAGTCTTCTGACCACGAACAGGAAGTCCTTTTCTGTGTCTCAAACCTCTATAACAACCGATATCAAGCAGTCGTTTGATGTTCAATTGGACCTCTGACTTCAGTACACCTTCGGTTCTGAATTCTTCAGCAATAATGTTACGAATAGCGGTTGATTCATCATCATCCCACTCACCTGCTTTTTTATCGAAAGAAATACCTGCCTTGCTTAAGATAGCTCTAGCGGAGTTTCTTCCGATTCCGAAGATATAGGTAAGTCCGATCTCGCCACGCTTATTGTCTGGTATGTCTACACCTGCAATTCTAGCCATAATCTAACCTTGTCTTTGTTTATACTTAGGATTCTTTTTATTGATGACATAAAGGACCCCTTTTCTGCGGATCAACTTACAGTCAACACTTCTCTTTTTGATAGATGTCTTTACTTTCATATCAGTTTATTTATATCTATATACTATTCTTCCTTTTGATAAATCGTAGGGAGAAAGTTCTAATTTGACGCGGTCACCAGGAAGTATCTTGATGTAATTCATCCTCATTTTCCCTGAAATATGAGCGATCAATTGATGTCCATTTTCCAGTTCAACTTTGAACATCGCATTAGACAATGCTTCTACGATGGTACCATCTTGCTCTATTGATGTCTGTTTTGCCATATTAGAATTTAAAATTCTCCTCTATGTATTTATGTGTTGTTAAAATCTCTGTTCGATCTTCAAATATTGCTACTGTGTGCTCATAGTGAGCGGAGGGTTTGCGATCTGCTGTCCGAATAGTCCATCCATCTCGCTCTTGGACAATGTTTCGTGTACCAAGATTAACCATAGGCTCGATTGCGATTACCATCCCTTCTTTCAACAAAGGACCGCTACCTTTTTTACCATAATTTGGAACTTCCGGCGCTTCATGAAGACTTTTTCCAAGCCCATGCCCCACTAATTCGCGAACAACCGTATACCCTTTGGCCTCAACAAATTTTTGGATAGCATTTCCAATATCACCGATTCGATTACCAAATACAGCTTGCTCAATACCTAGATATAGGGAATCTTTGGTAGCTCTAAGAAGCTCAATGACAGAAGGGGAAACCTCACCGATAGGATATGTATAAGCGGAATCGCTATGAAAACCTTGGTGAAAGACTCCACAATCTACTGAGATTATATCGCCATCTTTCAATTCATAATCGCTAGGGAAACCGTGAACAACAACCTCATTTGTAGAGATACATAATGAAGAGGGAAAACCATTATATCCTTTGAAGGACGGAACAGCTTTGTGATCTCGGATAAATTCCTCAGCAACCTTATCTAGAAAAGAGGTCTTTACCCCTTCTTTGACATGCTTTGCAACTTCCCCATGGGCTCTTGCAAGAATATCAGCACTTTCTTTTATCAACTTAACTTCTTGCGAAGTCTTGTAATGAATCATCTTAAGCCACTTGGTAATTAGAAGGATTGTTCTTCATATTACCACTTTTCATCATTCCTTCGTAATGTCTCATCAACAGGTAGCTTTCAATTTGTCTCAATGTATCCATGATCACACCAACCATGATTAAAAGAGATGTGCCACCGTAGAAATAGGAAAACTCCTGTCCTACTCCGGCTAAAACTGCTATAGCCGGAAGTATCGCTACTACTGCAAGTAGGATTGATCCTGGTAAAGTAATTTTTGAAATAATCCCGTCAATGAATTCGGAAGTTGGCGCGCCGGGTTTAATACCGGGAACAAAACCTCCATTACGCTTCATGTCCTCAGCTATCTGCTCCGGATTAACCGTGATAGCAGTATAGAAGAAAGTGAAGATGATAATCATTATAGCAAAAAGGACATTGTATTGCCAAGAGATTGGGTTACTGAAAGTAGCACCAATATAGTTTGCAATTTCATTTTCCTGAGACCATATTCCAGCCACTACTGCTGGCACGAACATCAAAGACTGAGCAAAGATGATCGGCATTACACCAGAGGCGTTGACCTTTATTGGAATATACTGACGCTGTCCACCGTACACCTTACCTCCCACTACCTGCTTTGCATATTGTACTGGAATTCTTCTTGTCGCCTCAGTAAGTGCAATAACACCTACAACCACAAAGAACAATACTCCTGCCTCAATCAAAAGAAGTAATAATCCAGAAGAACCTTTCTCGACTCCTTCAGCAATCAAAGCACCAGGGAATCTTGAAATAATACCGATCATGATTAGCATTGAGATACCGTTACCGATACCCTTTTCGGTGATCTTCTCTCCCAACCACATGCAAAACATAGTGCCAGCAGATAGTAAAACCAATGAACTAAACATAAATAGAGATGTACTTACCATAACAGCACCGGTAGGCAAAATAGTAGCGGATATATATCCAATACCTTGAGCGATGGTGATCAAAATAGTAAGAACTCGAGTAATCTGGTTGATTCGTTTTCTTCCGGACTCCCCTTCCTTCTGCATTTTCTGAAAGTAGGGTACTCCGACAGTCAATAACTGCAACACGATAGAAGCAGAGATGTAAGGCATAATGCCAAGTCCAAAGATGGAAGCATTACTAAAGGCTCCACCCAAGAACGTATCAATCAAACCGAAGATTCCTTCAGCAGGACCACCCAATTTGGAAGGATCCACTCCAGGAAGAACGATGAAGGAGCCTAATCTGAAAATGATTAGGAATCCTATCGTATTTAAGATTCTTATTCTTAAATCCTCGATAGAGAAAATATTCTTAACTGTCGAAATAAACTTTTTCATTAATTCAGATTGTATTTACCGAACCCCCCACTTTCTCAATTGCCTCAACAGCTGAAGCAGAGAATTTGTGAGCGGAGATTTCCAATTTAGCTTTCAATTCTCCTCCTCCGAGGATTTTGATTTTGTCATTCTTGGAAGCAATACCATGAGACACTAACGCCTCCATATTAATTACTTCAAGGTTATGTTGCTCTGAAAGGAGTTGCAAGGTATCTAAATTAACTGGCTTAAACTCTATTCTGTTAAAGCTTTTGAAGCCAAACTTAGGTACTCTTCTTTGAAGTGGCATTTGACCACCTTCAAATCCTAGCTTAGACTTATATCCGGATCTAGATTTAGCTCCTTTATGACCTCTTGTTGAAGTCCCTCCTCTTCCTGAACCTGTACCTCTACCAATTCTCTTACGGTTTTTGGTAGATCCTTCAGCTGGGGTTAATGTATGCAATTTCATAATTAAGCTTCCTCCACTTTTACAAGGTGATTAACTTTATTTACCATACCAGCAATTTGAGGAGTATTCTCTACGACAACAAATTTACTGATTCTACCAAGGCCCAAAGCTGTAATAGTAGCTTTTTGATCCTTTGGTCTGTCGATGGTGCTTTTAGTCTGAGTGATTTTGATCTTAGCCATGATAATTATCCGTTAAAAACTTTAGACATTTTCACTCCGCGCTGCTGAGAAACAGCAATCGCATCTCTAAGTTGTACTAATGCATCGATTGTAGCTTTCACTACGTTGTGAGGATTTGACGATCCTTTAGATTTAGCGAGTACGTCTGTGACGCCTGCACTTTCCAACACCGCTCGCATTGCACCACCAGCGATAACACCGGTACCTGCTGCAGCTGGCTTGATCAAAACAAATCCGCCACCGAATTTACCTAGTTGCTCGTGAGGAATAGTGCCTTTAAGAATTGGCACTTTTACCAAGTTCTTCTTTGCATCTTCGATACCTTTGGTGATAGCATCAGTTACTTCATTGGCTTTACCCAATCCGTAACCCACAACACCTTGGCCATCGCCTACTACAACAATTGCAGAAAAAGAGAATCTTCTACCACCTTTTACCACTTTGGCTACTCGGTTGATCGCTACTACTTTTTCTTTTAAATCTGTATCTGTAGCCCTAATTGGCTTTCTTCTTATTTGAGACATAAAGGATTAAAATTTAAGGCCTCCTTCTCTAGCACCATCGGCTAAAGCTTTCACGTTGCCGTGATATAGGTAACCATTTCTGTCAAAAACCACTTCGTTTACTCCATTAGCAACAGCTCTTTCGGCAAGTTTTTTACCTACCTCTTTAGAGACTGATACATTGGTATTGGCTTTCGCTCCCAATTCTTTGGAGGACGCATGTGCCAATGTCTGACCTTTAAGATCATCAACAAGCTGAGCATAAATACCTGTATTACTTTTGAATACAGATAAACGCGGTCTGGAATCTGTACCAGAAATCTTTCTTCTGATACCTTGCTTGATTCTAAGTCTTCTGGAACTCTTATTAAATGCCATAACTTATTATTTTTTACCGGCAGTCTTACCAGCCTTACGTCTAACTTGTTCACCAACGAAGCGCACACCTTTTCCTTTATAAGGTTCAACCTTACGTAGGGCTCTGATTTTTGCAGCTATTTGACCGATTAATTCTTTATCATTAGATTCTAATGAAATTATCGGATTCTTACCTTTTGCAGTCTCTGTCTTCAAGCTAACTTCATTTGGAAGCGCGAAGAAAATACTGTGCGAATAACCAAGATTTAGTTCAAGAACTTGGCCCTGATTAGATGCCTTA
This sequence comes from Cytophagales bacterium, assembly GCA_038320155.1. Taxonomy (GTDB): domain Bacteria; phylum Bacteroidota; class Bacteroidia; order Cytophagales; family Cyclobacteriaceae; genus Algoriphagus. The sequence continues at coordinate 24,947 of JBBQDY010000004.1, read as the reverse complement.
AAACCTACACCGACAAGCTCTAAATCTCTCTTGAACCCTTCAGAAACACCGATCACCATATTGTTGATCAAAGATCTGTAAAGACCATGGAAAGACTTGTGTCTTTTGGAGTCTGTAGGTCGAGTAACAACGATTTCGTTGCTTTCAACTTTCACTTGAATATCAGGATTAATCTCCTGAATCAAGGTACCTTTTGGACCTTTAACAGTAACAACTCCGTGAGCTGATACGTCTACAGTAACACCGCTGGGTATATTTATTGCTTTTTTACCTATTCTAGACATGATAGTAAATTAATATACGTAGCAAAGAACCTCTCCACCTACACCCTCAACACGGGCTTCTTTGTCAGTCATTACACCTTTGGAGGTGGAAACAATTGCTATTCCGAGACCATTTATTACTCTTGGAAGCTCCGTATGTTTCACATATTTTCTGAGACCTGGCGTACTAACTCGCTTTAGGCTTACGATAGCGTTTTGCTTCGTCGTAGGATTGAATTTCAGTGCAATTTTGATCGACCCTTGAGGACCGTTTTCTTCAAACTTGTAATTCTGAATGTATCCTTTGTCGTGCAATACTTTCGTAATCTCCTTCTTGATATTAGAGGCAGGTATCTCAACGATTCGGTGAGATGCTTTAATCGCATTTCTCAACCTAGTCAGATAATCAGCTATTGGATCAGTCATGATAATTTTTAAATCTAGCTCCACCCTTTTTGGGCGTGCAAAGTTACGAATTGATTTTTATAATAAAAACTACTGTCGTTTTATTTACCAGCTGGACTTTGTGATTCCAGGGATCTTGCCGGATGCGGCCATTTCTCTGAAAGTTACCCTGTTGATACCGAACTTTCTCATGTAGCCTTTTGGACGGCCGGTAAGTTTACATCTGTTATGAAGTCTTACCGGTGAAGCGTTCTTTGGTAATTTATCAAGTGCTTCATAATCCCCCGCAGCTTTTAGCGCAGCTCTTTTTGTTGCATACTTGGCTACCAAGCGCTCTCTTTTTCTCTCACGAGCTTTGATTGACTCTCTTGCCATGATTAATCTTGTTTATCTTTTTTAACGAAAGGCATTCCGAAAGCTTTCATTAATTCTAAGCTTTCCTCATCAGAATTAGCACTTGTCACAAAAGTGATATCCATGCCAGAGATTCTGTTCACTTTCTCAATACTGATTTCAGGAAAAATAATTTGCTCCTGTACACCTAGTGTATAGTTACCTCTTCCGTCAAATCCCTTATCTGAAATTCCTTTGAAATCTCGTACTCGAGGCAAAGCTACACTCATCAATCGATCAAGAAATTCATACATTCTATCACCACGAAGTGTCACTTTGGCACCGATAGGCATACCTTCTCTTAACTTAAAGTTAGAAACGGAAACCTTAGCTTTTGTAGATACCGCACGCTGACCAGTGATCAGAGATAATTCTTCAACACCTTGGTCTACAAGTTTCTTGTCTGCTACAGCCGCGCCAATTCCTTTGTTAATGACTATTTTAGTCAACATAGGCACCTGCATTACTGAGCTATACTGAAACTTATCTTTCAAAGCAGGAACGATATCGTTCAAATATTTTTGTTTGATTCTTGGATTAGCCATTGATCACCTCCCCGGTTTTCTTAGAGTATCTTACTAATTTTCCATTCTCACCAGCCTTACGGCCAGTTCTTGTAGCTTCACCAGTTTTAGGATCTACAAGCATCAGATTACTGATGTGAATTGCAGCTTCTTTCTTTTCGATTCCACCTTGAGGCTTAGCAGCTGTTGGCTTCACATGTTTTGTAATCATGTTAAGACCTTCAATAATTGCTCTACTCTTTTGCTTGTCTACAGAAAGAACTTTTGCCGTCTTGCCTTTTTCATCACCAGCGATCACCTTTACAGTGTCTCCTGTTTTGATGTGAAGTTTTGTCTGAGTGTTCATTTTTCTTTCCATGATTACAGTACTTCAGGGGCTAAAGAAACGATTTTCATAAACTGACGCTCTCTCAATTCTCTGGCCACAGGGCCGAAAATACGTGTGCCTCTCGGCTCATCGTTATTGTTCAATAACACTGCTGCGTTATCTTCAAATCTGATATAAGATCCGTCTTTTCTTCTAATCTCTTTTCTAGTTCGAACGATCACCGCTTTTGATACGGTACCTTTTTTCATATTGCTGGATGAAAGCGCTGACTTAACAGTTACAACAACCTTGTCACCAATAGAAGCATAGCGCTTCTTGGTTCCTCCCAACACACGGATTACCAATACTTCTTTAGCACCGGAATTGTCCGCAACACTTAGTCTGGATTCTTGCTGTATCATAATTATTTAGCTCTTTCAATTATTTCAACTACTCTCCAACGCTTGTTCTTACTCAGCGGACGAGTTTCGCTGATTTTCACCGTGTCGCCAGGGTTGCATTCATTCTTCTCGTCATGAGCCATTAATTTGGTAGTCTTGGAAATAAACTTACCGTACATAGCATGCTTTACGCGACGCTCTACTGCTACGGTGATGGACTTATCCATCTTGTTACTTACCACCTTACCAACTTTTTCTTTTCGTAGATTTCTCTCTATCGTAGCCATTTTTTTTTCTGTTAGCTAGTTATTTGGCAGCCAATGCAGTCTTTAATCTTGCGATAAAGCGCTTGGTCTCGCGGATTCTATTAGGATTCTCTATAGGAGAAATTGAATGAGCAAACCGAAGTTTGGTCAGGCTCTCTTTCTCAGCGACTACTCGCTCTGCAATTTCACTAGCGGATAGTGAATTGATTTCAGTGTTTTTCATAGTGCTATTCTATTCTGCGTATTCTCTACGGACAACAAATCTGGTACTTACCGGTAGCTTCTGCTGGGCAAGTCTCAACGCTTCCTGAGCGGTTTCCAAGCTTACGCCTGTTGCCTCAAATAGTATCGTACCAGGCTTGATAACGGCAACCCAATATTCTGGAGCTCCTTTACCTTTACCCATACGTACCTCTGCAGGCTTCTTAGTGATCGGTTTGTCAGGAAAAATCCTAATCCAAACTTGACCTTCTCTTTTCATCGCCCTCGTCATTGCGATACGAGCTGCCTCGATCTGACGGGAGGTGATCCATCCTGGCTCAAGGGATTTGACGCCAAAGTTGCCGAAAGCGAGCGTGTGCCCTCTTTGTGCAAGGCCTTTGACGCGGCCCTTGTGCATTTTCCTATATTTAGTTCTTTTTGGCTGTAACATGAGTTCTCACTTATGGGTGAAAATTAGTTATTTCTTTTTCTTCGTCTTGGACCATTGTCTCTCTTAGGACCTGCATTTCTTGGGCCTTTAGGCTCATTGGCAGCACCTTGATTTGGAGATAGATCTCTCTTACCGTACACTTCACCTTTGAAGATCCAGACTTTGATTCCGATAATTCCATAGACTGTTTTAGCCTCAGAAAGTGCGTAGTCAATATCTGCTCTCAAGGTATGAAGAGGGATTCTTCCTTCTTTGTACATTTCAGATCGAGCCATTTCAGCTCCACCTAGACGTCCTGAAAGTTTAACTTTAATTCCTTCTGCACCCACTCTCATGGTCGCGGCAATGGATTGCTTCATTGCTCTTCTGAAGGAAATTCTTGCTTGAAGTTGCTGAGCGATTGATTCTCCTACCAATTTAGCATCCATTTCTGGTCGCTTAATTTCAAAGATATTGATTTGAATATCCTTGTTGGTGATCTTCTTCAATTCCTCTTTCAGCTTATCTACTTCGGCTCCACCTTTACCAATTACGACTCCTGGACGGGCAGTATGAATTGTCAAGGTGATTCTCTTAAGCGTTCGCTCAATGATAACCTTGGAAATTCCTCCCTTAGGGATTCTGGCAAGGACGTACTTACGGATTTGCTGATCTTCGTATAGCTTTTCAGCGAAGTCTTTCCCACCATACCAGTTGGAATCCCAGCCTTTGACTACACCAAGTCTAAATCCTATTGGGTTGATCTTTTGTCCCATAGTCTGTTCTTAATTTGCCTTTTCGTTTGTTTCTACTACATCAGCGGTAACGTCCTGGTCGATAAATGCATCAATTACCAGAGTTACATGATTTGATCTTTTGCGGATTCTATGTCCTCTGCCTTGAGGGGCAGGTCTTAATCTCTTTAGAGATCTACCTTCATCCACCATAATGGTTTTGATGAATAGGTCTGCTTCTTCCAACTTAGCATCAGGATTTTTCGCTTGCCAGTTAGCTACTGCAGAAAGCAGTAATTTCTCTAGTCTAAGCGCACCGTGATTTGGAGTAAACTTCAAAATGCTAAGTGCTAAACCTACTCTCTTGCCTCTGACAAGGTCAGCCACAAGTCGCATTTTACGCGGGGAAGTAGGAACGTTATTTAATCTTGCTATTGCTTCCATGATTATCTCTTTCCTTTGTCTTTTTTGGCGATGTGGCCTCTGAAATTTCTGGTAGGAGCAAATTCACCTAGCTTATGACCTACCATGTTGTCTGTTACAAATACTGGAATAAACTTATTCCCATTATGCACAGCGAAGGTATGTCCTACGAAATCTGGGGAAATCATTGATTTTCTTGACCAAGTCTTGATTACCGATTTCTTTCCTGATTCGTTCAATGCATCCACCTTTTTTACCAAATGGTGCTCGATATAAGGACCTTTTTTTAATGAACGTGCCATAATTATTTAGATCTTTTGCTTAAGATGAAATTGTTTGAATACTTCTTAGGAGATCTGGTCTTCTTACCTTTAGCTAATAAACCTTTTCTAGATCTTGGATGACCACCAGAAGAGCGACCTTCACCACCACCCATCGGGTGATCTACCGGGTTCATCGCAACACCTCTTACACGAGGTCTTGATCCAAGCCATCTTTTACGACCGGCTTTACCCAATACTACGTTCATGTGATCACCATTAGAAACTGTTCCGACGGTTGCCATACATGTGTTTAGTACAAGTCTCATCTCACCTGAAGGTAGTTTTACTGTCACGTATTTACCGTCACGGGCTACGATCTGTGCATATCCTCCAGCACTCCTTACCATTGCGGCACCTTTGCCTGGCTTCAATTCAACACAGTGCACAATTGTACCCATTGGAATATTTACCACTGGCATTGCGTTGCCCACTTCTGGAGCAACTTGCTCACCGGAAATCACTGTCTGTCCTACTGACAAACCTTCCGGAGCGATAATGTAGGTCTTAGCACCATCTGCGTAATAAAGTAGGGCAAGACGAGCCGTTCGGTTTGGATCATATTCGATAGCTTTCACTACCGCTGGTACGCCAAACTTATTTCTTTTGAAGTCTACAATACGTAGTCTTCTCTTATGGCCACCACCGATATTGCGGACGGTCATTTTACCTTCATTATTTCTTCCACCTGATTTTTTCAATGGAGCAAGAAGCGACTTCTCTGGCTTTGACGAGGTGATCTCGGTAAAAGCAGGAGCTACTCTAAATCTCATTCCAGGAGTAACAGGGTTCATTTTTTTAATTGCCATGATATTGATTCAATTAAACTTCTCCGTAAAAATCAATTACCTCTCCGTCAGCTACTTCTACAATTGCCTTTTTAAAGGAATTTGTAAAACCTGACACAACTTTAGCTTTAGTGTATCTTGATTTATGCTTTGCAGCATATCTCATGGTTCTTATCGATACCACTTTAACACCAAACGTTTTCTCTACAGCATTTTTGATCTCTGGTTTCTTCGCAGTTTTTTCCACGATGAATCCATAAACGCCTCTTTCGTTCATGGCTGAAATCTTTTCTGTAATTAGGGGCTGTTTTAGAATATCCATTGTCTTATTTCGATAAAATGGTTTCCAACTTACTTACAGATCCCTCACAGATGACCAGATGATCAGCATTTAGGAGTTGGTAAGTGTTTACATCATTTACAGTCACAACTTTTGACTTAGGGAGGTTTCTGCTAGACAGATAAACATTCTTGTTTTCCTCAGGAAGTACGAGAATTGTTTTCTTATCTGTAAGCGATAATCCACTAAGTAGCGCTAAAAAGCTTTTCGTCTTGATAGAATCGAAAGACAAATCTTCCACTACCATTAGACTATTGTCTTTTATTTTATAAGACAAAGCTGATTTTCTAGCTAGTTGCTTTACTTTTTTATTCAATTTGAAAGAATAGTCTCTTGGCTGTGGGCCAAATACTCTTCCTCCTCCTCGGAATAGAGGTGACTTGATAGATCCAGCACGCGCACTACCAGTGCCCTTTTGCTTTTTGATCTTACGAGTAGAACCTGCTATTTCATTTCTTTCTTTAGACTTGTGCGTCCCCTGTCTTTGGTTGGCCAAGTACTGCTTGACATCAAGGTAGATTGCATGATCGTTAGGATCGATTGCGAAAATCTCATCAGACAAGCTGATTTTTCTACCTGTGTCTTCTCCTTTATGATTAATTACTGCTAATTCCATGGCTTACTTCTCTAGAATAACGAAAGAATTTTTAGGACCTGGTACTGAACCAGAAACGAGCAAGAGGTTTTTATCAGGATAGATTCTCAACACACGAAGGTTGATCACTTTCACCCTGTCTCCACCCATTCTTCCAGCCATTCTCATTCCTTTGAATACTCTGGATGGCCATGAACATGCACCAATTGAACCTGGGTGTCTCGCTCGGTTATGCTGTCCGTGAGTTGCACCACCCACACCTGCAAAACCATGACGTTTTACTACACCCTGGAAACCTTTACCTTTTGAAGTTCCGATAGCATCCACGAAGTCACCTTCTACGAATACTTCTCCACTCTTCACAGTTGCTCCTAAATTTACCTGGCCTTCAAATTCGACCCGGAAATCTCTGAACTCAACAACTTTCTGCTTAGGCGTTGTACCGGCTTTTTTGAAATGACCGATTAATGGTTTAGGCGTATTTTTCTCTTTACGCTCACCATATGCCAACTGCACTGCGTTGTACCCGTCTGTCTCGACGTTTTTTACTTGCGTCACTACGCAAGGACCAGCTTCTATTAGCGTGCATGCGACATTACGTCCATCGGCACTGAAAATGCTAGTCATACCTACTTTTCTTCCTATAATACCAGACATCTATAAATAAGATATTTTGATAATCCACAAACAATTATTTGCTTGGGCCCTCTTAAGGGACTGCAAAGTTACTGAAATAAAATTCTACAGCAAACCGGAACTCCTATATTTTCAAAGTATTAGAAAATATCTCGAAGTACTGAAAACCTTTTTCAAGAACTTATACCTATCAGAGTGCAAAAACAACTTATTGCATGAAAAAGGCCTGCGTTTTGGGCAGGCCTTTTATTGCTATTTTTTGATGGTTCGATCAAACTTTGATCTCTACATCTACACCACTTGGAAGCTCAATTTTCATCAAGGCATCTACAGTTTTAGAAGAGTTTGAGTAGATATCAACTAGTCTTTTGTAAGTACAAAGTTGATATTGATCTCTCGCCTTCTTGTTTACGTGTGGAGACTTCAATACAGTGAACTTCTCCTTTTTTGTAGGCAATGGAATTGGACCTACTACTATTGCGCCAGTGGCTTTCACGGCTTTCACGATCTTCTCTGATGACTTATCCACCAAGCTATGATCGTATGATTTTAATTTTATTCTGATTTTCTGATTCATCGCAATTTTTGGTTAGTCTTTCTGACCTTTAACTTTAGCAATTACTGTTTCTGCAATGCTGTTTGGAACTGCCTCATAATGAGAGAACGTCAACGAAGCAGTTGCTCTACCTGAAGTGATTGTTCTCAAATCGGTAATGTAACCGAACAACTCTGACAAAGGTACTGCTGCTCTCACAACTGAGGACGTTCCTTTTGTATCCATACCTCTCATTAGACCTCTTCTTCTGTTCAAATCGCCAGTGATCGGTCCAGTATATTCGTCAGGAGTCACTACATCCACAGACATGATTGGCTCAAGTAATTGAGGCTTACATCTTTTAGCTGCATCTCTGAAACCAATTCTTGCTGCAAGCTCAAATGAAAGTGCATCTGAATCGACATCGTGGAAAGAACCGTGGAAAAGTCTAACTTTCATGGATTCAATCGGGTATCCTGCAAGAGGACCATTCTTCATACTTTCGTTGAAACCCTTTTGAATAGAAGGGATAAATTCCTTAGGGATTACACCACCAACGATTCCGTTGACAAAGTCAAGGCCTGGCTTGATTTCGCCAGTCTCTGGATCAGGATCTTTAGGACCAAGTTCAAATGAGATATCAGCAAATTTACCTTTACCACCAGTTTGCTTCTTATAAACTTCTTTGTGCTCGATTGAGCTAAAAAGCGCCTCTTTGTAAGCAACTTGGGGAGCACCTTGGTTGATTTCGACCTTGAACTCTCTTTTCATACGATCAATGATGATATCAAGGTGAAGCTCACCCATACCTCTCAAGATCGTCTGACCAGTTTCGTGATCTGTATTTACTACAAGTGTAGGATCTTCTTCAACTAGTTTGGCGATTGCCATTCCTAGTTTATCCACGTCAGCTTGAGTCTTAGGTTCAATAGCGTAACCAATAACTGGCTCAGGGAATACCATAGATTCCAATACTACTTTGCGCTTTTCATCACAAAGTGTATCTCCAGTCTTGATGTCTTTGAAGCCTACTACAGCTCCAATATCACCAGCGACAAGACGCTCGATCTGATTTTGCTTATTGGCGTGCATTTGGAATACACGGGAAATACGCTCTTTATTACCTGATCGACTATTGAACACGTAAGAACCAGACTCCAGAATACCAGAATATGCTCTCACGAAACAAAGACGCCCTACAAAAGGATCGGTTGCAATTTTGAAAGCCAAGCCAGTAAATGGCTCAGTTTCGTCAGGAGAAATCCGAACTTCTAATTCCTCATCTTCACGGTCGTGAGCAATGATATCATCCTTATCCATTGGGGAAGGAAGAAGCTCCATCACCAAGTCAAGCATGGTCTGCACACCTTTGTTTTTGAATGAAGAACCACAAACCATAGGGACAATTTTCATGTCTATGGTTGCTTTTCTCAAAGCACTAAGGATTTCTTCTGCTGTAATAGAATTTGGATCTTCAAAGAATTTCTCCATTAAAGACTCATCATAGTCCGCTACAGCCTCAAGCAAATGCTCTCTCCACTCTGCAACTTCTTCTAACATGTCTTCAGGAATCGGCACCTCGTTGAAGGTCATTCCGAAGTCATCATCATTCCAAACGATCGCACGATTGTTGATCAAGTCAACTACACCACGAAATTTTTCTTCAGCTCCGATTGGGATTTGAAGTGGAACAGCATAGCTACCTAACATTTCCTTTACTTGCTTACACACATCAAGGAAATTGGCACCTGCACGGTCCATTTTATTCACAAACCCAATTCGAGCTACTTTGTAATTATCAGCTAATCGCCAGTTGGTCTCAGACTGTGGCTCAACACCATCCACAGCACTGAATAGGAAAACCAAACCATCCAACACTCTAAGGGAACGATTCACTTCGACAGTGAAATCTACGTGACCTGGAGTATCGATGATGTTAATTTGATATTTTTGATTTTTGTAATCCCAAAAAACTGTAGTGGCTGCTGAAGTGATCGTGATTCCACGCTCTTGCTCCTGTGCCATCCAGTCCATTGTTGCTGCTCCATCGTGAACCTCACCAATCTTGTGAGATACACCAGAGTAAAAAAGGATACGCTCAGTGGTAGTGGTTTTCCCAGCATCAATGTGCGCCGCAATGCCTATGTTTCTTGTATATCTTAAGTCTCTTGCCATCCTAGTTAAAATCTAAAGTGTGAGAATGCCTTGTTGGCCTCTGCCATTCTGTGTGTATCGTCTTTCTTCTTTACTGCAGCACCTTCGCCTTTTGCACCGGCAATGATTTCTCCAGCAAGACGATCCATCATGGTCTTCTCACCTCTTTTTCGAGCGTAGTTGATCATCCACTTGATTCCAAGGGCCATCTTTCTTTCAGGTCGGACTTCCATTGGAACTTGGAATGTAGCACCACCAACTCTACGACTCTTCACCTCTACGGATGGAGCAATATTGTTAAGCGCCTTTTTCCAAACTTCAAGACCATTCTCACCTACTTTGGATTCTACCTTTCCTACTGCATCGTAGAAAATGTTGTAAGCAATACTCTTCTTCCCATCTACCATTAGACAGTTCACAAACTTGGTTACCAAGGTGTCATTGAACTTTGGATCAGGAAGAATATATCTCTTCTTTGGTTTCGCTTTTCTCATTTCTTTTTAAATGTTTTGATTATTTCTTCTTAGCTGGAGAGCCTTTGCCCGCAGCTACTGGAGCACCTTTTCCAGCTTTAGGTCTTTTAGCACCATACTTAGAGCGACCTTGCTTACGGTCTTTTACTCCTGCAGTATCAAGTGCACCTCGGATGATGTGGTATCTTACACCTGGAAGATCTTTCACTCTACCACCTCTGATCAATACGATCGAGTGCTCTTGTAGATTATGACCTTCTCCCGGAATGTAGGCATTCACTTCTTTTCCGTTTGTCAATCTCACCCTTGCTACTTTCCGCATTGCGGAGTTAGGCTTCTTAGGGGTTGTAGTATATACTCTGGTACAAACTCCTCTTCGCTGTGGACATGAATCCAGAGCTCTTGATTTTGATTTGGTCTCCAGTGTAGTTCTACCTTTTCTTACTAATTGTTGAATAGTAGGCATTAACTGATAAAATTTAGTTTTCCTGTAAACTGTTAAATTTTGGACTGCAAAGGTAATGAACTTAATAAAAGGAACAAACTTAGGAAGTTATATTTTATTAAGCCTCCCCCGGAGTTCCAAAACTGATTGGGAACTGAGGTGCACCACCGGATTGATTGATCTTACCGAATGCTGCTTCGTACTTTTCAATATTATCTTTCAAAGCTGCCAATAATCGCTTAGCATGCTCTGGGGTCACGATCACCCGTGATTTGACTTTTGCTTTTGGTACACCCGGCATGAGTCGGATAAAGTCAATTACAAATTCTGAATTCGAATGTGCGATCATAGCCAAATTTGAATAAACGCCTTCAGCAACTTCTTCCGATAGCTCAATATTGATTTGCTGGTTAGCGCGATTGATATCTTTTTCGTCTTCCATGATTATTAGGATTAAAAAAGGCCTGTACGGATACAGGCCTTTCAATTGAATTATTATTTATCTTAAAGAATAGCCTCGCTAGTTCTTTTAGAATTACTTCGCTCGATGTTTTCAGATAGCTTATCATATTCCTCCTGAGAACCTACGATGACTGGCTGCAATCTTCGCTGACCAGTACCTGCGGGGATCAAGTGACCTACAATTACGTTTTCTTTCAAACCTTTCAACTCATCACGCTTACCTCTGATGGCTGCTTCGGAAAGCACCTTAGTAGTTTCCTGGAAGGAAGCCGCGGAGATAAAGCTTTCAGTACCTAAAGAAGCTGCGGTAATACCCTGCAAGGTTGGCTTGGAAACTGCGGTCTCGGCATCTCTTACTGTTACCAGTTTGAGATCCTTACGCTTCAAGCTAGAATTCTCGTCTCTTAATCTTCTTGCAGAAATGATCATACCTGGCTTCAATGTAGAAGATTCACCAGCGTCCATTACTACCTTCTTATCCAAGATATTATCATTCTCCTCACGGAAAGCCCACTTATCGACCACTTGGTTCTGAAGGAATCCAGTATCACCAGCATCAAGAATTTCAACCTTCTGCATCATTTGAGATACAATCACCTCGATGTGCTTATCGTTGATTTTTACACCTTGAAGACGGTAAACTTCCTGAATCTCGTTCACCAAGTACTCTTGTACAGCGGTCGGTCCTTTGATCGACAGAATATCATTTGGAGTGATTGCACCGTCTGACAATGGCTCGCCAGCTCGGATGAAGTCATTCTCCTGTACCAAGATGTGCTTCGAAAGAGATACCATGTACTTCTTAATCACACCATCCTTAGACTCAATGATAATTTCTCTGTTACCTCTCTTGATACCTCCGTAAGTTACCACACCATCGATTTCAGAAACCACAGCCGGATTGGATGGATTTCTTGCTTCGAATAGTTCAGTTACTCTAGGAAGACCACCAGTAATGTCACGGGTCTTACCAACTGATCTTGGGATTTTCACCAAAATCTGACCAGCTTTTACTTTTTCACCAGATTCTACGGCTAAGTGAGCACCTACTGGAATATTATATCCTTTTGACTCTTCGCCATAATTGACAAGGATCGCAGGGTTTTTGGTTCTATCTTTTGTATCAATGATTACTTTCTCACGGAATCCTGTTTGATCATCCGATACCTCTTTGTAAGTAACTCCTTCTACGATTGCATCAAATTCGATTTTACCGTCAAATTCGGAAAGGATTACCGCATTATATGGATCCCACTTACATAGTGTTTCACCCTTAGCGATTTTCTGCCCATCTTTTACATTAAGGATTGCTCCATAAGGTACGTGATTTGAAACTAGCGTTTTGCCGGATTTCGAATCATTGATTTTGATCTCGCCAGATCTACCCATCACTACAGAAAGTGGCTCTCCGTCTTTATTGGTAGTTTCTAACCATCTCAATTCCTCATCAAATTCTACAACACCTTCAAACTTCGCCATTACGGAAGCTTCAACCGCCATGTTAGAAGCTGTACCACCTACGTGGAACGTTCTAAGTGTAAGTTGAGTACCTGGCTCACCGATCGACTGAGCAGCAATAACTCCAACGGATTCGCCTTCCTGGACCATGTTTCCAGTAGAAAGATTTCTACCATAACATTTCGCACATACTCCTCTACGAGTTTCGCAAGTCAATACAGATCTGATTTCAACTTCTTCAATGGTAGAGTCGTCTACAATTCTAGCCACCTCATCATCGATTTCAGAGCCAGCTTCTACGATCAATTTATCAGTAATCGGATCATATAGATCATGCACAGAAACTCGACCTAAGATTCGCTCAGAAAGCGGCTCTACGATCTCGTCATTATCTCTCAAAGGCTGAACAATTAGTCCTCTCAACGTACCACAATCATCTTCTGTGATAATCATATCCTGAGCCACATCCACCAATCTTCTGGTTAAGTAACCGGCATCGGCAGTTTTCAGAGCAGTATCGGCAAGACCTTTACGTGCACCGTGTGTAGAGATGAAGTACTCCAATACATCCAGACCTTCTTTGAAGTTGGATAGAATTGGGTTTTCGATGATTTCACCTACCGAACCCTGAAGGTTTTTCTGTGGCTTAGCCATCAATCCTCTCATTCCTCCAAGCTGACGAATCTGCTCTCTAGAACCTCTGGCTCCTGAGTGCATCATCATATAGATCGCATTGAATCCTTGCTTATCCTCTTCCATCTGCTTCATTAGATTATTAGTCAAATGAGAGTTGGTTCGAGTCCAGATATCAATAACTTGGTTATATCTTTCGTTGTCAGTGATTAGGCCCATTAAGTAGTTATTCCAAACTTGATCCACCTCTTCTTTTGCTTTCGCAATCATAGGTTCTTTCTCAGCTGGGATAATTACATCATTCAATCCCATAGACAATCCACCCTTGTATGCCATTTGGAATCCAAGGTGTTTGATATCATCTAAGAATTGAGCAGTACGAGCCATACCACAAACTTTTACTACAGTTGCAATAATTTGCTGCAACTTTTTCTTTGTCAAAAGCTCATTCACATAGCCTACCTGCTCCGGGACAAACTGATTGAAAACCAATCTGCCTGCTACGGTGTCGATAATTTGGCTCGTGATCGTGCCTTCTGCATCTCTGACATTCACTTTACACTTGATATTTGCATGCTTGGAAATTTTCTCCTCATTCATTGCAATAATCACTTCCTCCGTGCTGTAGAATGTCATTCCTTCTCCAGCCACTGGCTCTTCAGGAGTTGATTTTTTACCTTTGGTCACATAATAAAGTCCCAAAACCATGTCCTGAGATGGTACCGTAATCGGAGCACCGTTGGCCGGGTTAAGGATATTGTGTGAGGAAAGCATCAAAGTGGAAGCTTCCAAGATTGCCTCATGTCCAAGTGGTACGTGAACTGCCATCTGGTCACCGTCAAAATCGGCGTTGAATGCAGTACATACCAATGGGTGAAGCTGGATTGCTTTTCCTTCGATCAATTTTGGTTGGAAAGCTTGGATACCTAATCTGTGAAGAGTTGGAGCACGGTTGAGGAGCACTGGGTGTCCTTTCAATACATTTTCCAAAATATCCCAAACTACTGGATCTTTGCGATCAACAATTTTCTTAGCTGATTTTACAGTCTTAACAATTCCTCTTTCGATCAACTTTCTGATGATAAAAGGCTTGAAAAGTTCAGCTGCCATATTTTTAGGAAGACCACACTCGTGAAGCTTCAATTCAGGACCTACAACGATCACCGAACGTCCGGAATAATCCACACGCTTACCGAGCAAGTTTTGACGGAATCGACCTTGCTTACCCTTCAACATGTCAGAAAGGGACTTCAAGGCACGGTTTCCATCGGATCTTACCGCATTTACTTTTCTTGAGTTGTCAAAAAGTGAATCGACAGCTTCCTGAAGCATTCGCTTTTCGTTTCTAAGAATTACCTCTGGCGCTTTGATATCGATCAATCGCTTCAGTCGGTTATTTCTTATAATAACTCTTCTATAAAGGTCATTCAAATCGGAAGTCGCAAAACGACCTCCATCCAAAGGAACCAATGGTCGCAATTCTGGCGGAATCACTGGTACCATTCTCACTACCATCCATTCTGGACGGTTTTCGATACGGGTACGTGCATCACGGAAAGCTTCTACAACTTTCAATCGCTTCAACGCTTCTGCTTTACGCTGCTGAGAAGTATCTGTGGCCGCTTGGTGACGCAAAGAGTAAGACAAATCATCCAGATCAATTCTTGCCAATAGCATTTCAAGAGCCTCAGCTCCCATCTTGGCAATAAATTTATTTGGATCTTCGTCGTCCAACATGTGGTTCTCCTTTGGAAGCTTATCCATGATGTCCAAGTACTCATCTTCCGTTAAGAAGTCTAAATACTGTACACCTTCTTCAGCCTTAATACCTGCCTGAACTACCGCATATCGCTCATAATAAACGATTTGATCTAGTTTCTTGGTAGGAAGACCCAATAAGTATCCAATTTTATTTGGTAGAGATTTGAAATACCAAATGTGAGCTACCGGCACCACCAATTCGATGTGTCCCATCCGCTCTCTTCGAACTTTCTTCTCCGTCACCTCGACCCCACAACGGTCGCAAATGATTCCTTTATACCTGATGCGCTTGTACTTGCCACAATGACATTCCCAGTCTTTGACCGGACCAAAGATTCGCTCACAGAACAAACCGCCCATTTCAGGCTTATAAGTTCTATAATTGATCGTCTCTGGCTGAGTCACTTCACCATTGGAGCTATCCAGAATAGATTCTGGAGAGGCCAAGCTTATAGTGACTCTTGAAAAATCATTATTAAGTTTTTTATTTTTTCTGAACGCCATAGTTTTTTGAAGATAGGTAAAGGGCCCTTGCGAACCCTAATTCACTTAATTAATCTAAGGTAATCTCAAGAGCCAAACCTCTTAACTCGTGAACCAATACATTGAATGATTCAGGAATGTTAGGTTTAGGAAGGTTTTCACCCTTTACAATTGCTTCGTAAGCTTTTGCTCTACCGACTACATCATCAGACTTCACAGTCAAGATTTCTTGAAGCACGTGAGAAGCACCAAATGCCTCCAATGCCCAAACTTCCATTTCTCCGAAACGCTGACCACCAAATTGAGCTTTTCCACCCAATGGCTGCTGCGTAATCAAAGAGTACGGTCCGATTGATCTTGCGTGCATCTTGTCATCCACCAAGTGACCAAGCTTCAACATGTAGGAAACACCTACTGTAATCGGCTGGTCAAATTTTACTCCAGATAGTCCATCATAGAGATATGTTCTTCCATAAGCTGGAAGTCCTGCTAACTCTAATTCGTGAGAAACTTCATCCAAAGTAGCTCCATCGAAAATCGGTGTAGCGTACGTTTTACCAAGTCTCTGACCAGCCCAAGCAAGTACAGTTTCGAAGATCTGTCCGATGTTCATTCGAGAAGGTACACCTAGCGGATTCAATACTATATCCATTGGAGTTCCATCCTCAAGGAAAGGCATATCCTCGTCTCTTACGATACGAGCCACGATTCCTTTGTTTCCGTGACGACCAGCCATCTTATCACCAACTTTAAGCTTACGCTTTTTAGCAATGTAAACTTTGGCCAGCTGTACAATACCAGCAGGAAGCTCGTCTCCTACTTCTAGAGTAAATCGCTCTCGCTTAAAGTTACCGCTGATATCATTTCTGGAATTGATGAAGTTCTTCACAAGGTGAAGGACCATCTTATTAGTATGCTCGTCTTTTGTCCAGTCATCAAGAACAATATCTGAGATCAAGTTTGCTTCTTCTGGAACGTTATAATTACTCTCGTCTCTGTAAGGATTCTTTGCAGGGAAGAGGTTGCTTTCAATGTTCTTCGCATTGAACTTGGTTCCTTTTGAAACGATCTCATCGCCAAACTTGTGCTTAACCCCATGAGATGTTTTACCATCCAAGATTGTCACCAGCTTATTGATCATTCTAGCTCTGATAGCCAATAGATCTTTACCGTATTTACCTTTCAACTTTTCAACCTCAGCCTTTGACTTTGCTCTGTTGTCCTTGTCTTTTTTAGGTCTTGAGAAGAGTTTGGTTTCAATCACCACACCGTTTAGCGAAGGAGATGCCTTCAAAGAAGCATCTTTCACGTCGCCAGCTTTGTCACCAAAGATCGCACGAAGTAATTTCTCTTCTGGAGTAGGATCAGTTTCGCCTTTTGGCGTGATTTTACCGATGATGATATCACCTTCTTTCACCTCAGCACCAATACTGATTACCCCGTTTTCGTCCAAGTTTTTAACAGCCTCTTCAGATACGTTAGGGATTTCAGAAGTCAACTCCTCCTCACCTCTTTTAGTATCACGTACTTCAAGTTGGAACTCTTCCACGTGAATGGAAGTGAAAACGTCCTCGCGAACTACTCGCTCAGAAATTACGATCGCATCCTCAAAGTTATATCCTTGCCATGGCATGTAGGCCACCTTAAGGTTTTTACCCAAAGCAAGTTCTCCATTGTTAGTCGAATAACCCTCTACTAGTACTTGACCTTTTTTGATTCGCTCTCCTTTGAGAACAAGTGGCGTAAGGTTAATTGTAGTATCCTGGTTGGTTCTTCTAAACTTGATCAAATTGTAAGACTTGTATTCGTCAGTGAAATTGACCAATAACTCATCTTCGGTTAGATCATATTTGATGACAATTTTCCGTGCATCTACATAGTCTACCAAACCATCTGCCTCAGCAATGATCAATGATCTAGAGTCTACAGCTGCCTTTGCTTCTAACCCTGTACCCACAATTGGAGCTTCAGCTTTAAGAAGAGGAACTGCTTGACGCTGCATGTTTGATCCCATCAAGGCTCTGTTCGCATCATCATGCTCCAAGAATGGAATCAATGAAGCCGCAACAGATACAATTTGGTTCGGAGCAACGTCCATATAAGTAATCTCTGAAGGCTCCAATACTGGGAAATCTCCTTCAAATCTTGCTTTTACTTTTTCGTTGATAAACTTACCAGAATCACTAAGAGGAGCATTTGCCTGTGCAATGTTATGATCATCCTCCTCTTCTGCAGTCAGGAATACAATATCCTCCGACTTCATTCCAGCTTTACCATCTTTCACTCTTCTATATGGAGTCTCTAGGAATCCCATAGAATTGACTTTCGCATGCACGCAAAGTGACGAGATCAAACCAATGTTTGGTCCTTCTGGCGTTTCGATTGTACAAAGTCTACCGTAGTGCGTATAGTGAACGTCTCGAACTTCAAATCCTGCTCTCTCTCTTGAAAGACCACCTGGACCCAAAGCTGATAATCTTCTCTTGTGAGTCAGCTCCGCCAATGGATTGGTTTGATCCATAAACTGAGAAAGCTGATTCGTACCAAAGAAAGAGTTGATCACGGAAGAAAGTGTCCGTGCATTGATCAAATCAACTGGTTTGAAATCTTCGTTATCTCTAACGTTCATTCTTTCTCGAATCGTCCGTGCCATACGGGCAAGACCAACACCAAATTGGCTGTATAGCTGCTCGCCTACAGTTCTTACTCGTCTATTGCTCAAGTGATCAATATCATCCACTACCGCTTTGGAGTTGATCAATCCGATCAAATACTTCACGATATAGATAATATCTTCTTTTGTCAATACAATTTTCTCAGGATCAATATCAAGACCAAGCTTCTTATTGATTCTGTATCGTCCTACTTCACCAAGATCGTAACGCTTATCCGAGAAGAATAAGCTGTGAATTACCTCACGAGCTGTAGACTCATCAGGAGCCTCAGTATTTCTCAGTTGACGGTAAATAACTTCAACAGCCTCTTTTTCAGAGTTGGAAGCATCTTTTTGAAGTGTATTATACACGATCGAGAATTCCGCGACATTGACATCTTCCCGGTTTAGGATGATGCTCTTTGAACCAGAATCCAAAATCATCTCAATGTCTTCTTCAGTAAGGATTGTATCCCGCTCAAGTAAGACTTCATTTCTATCAATTGAAACTACCTCTCCAGTATCCTCATCCACGAAATCTTCTACCCACGTTCTAAGAACACGCGCAGCAAGTTTTCTACCCGCCACTTTCTTCAAGGCAGCTTTAGTAGTTGGTACCTCTTCAGAAAGACCAAAAAGATCTAGAATATCTTTATCTGTACCATATCCGATTGATCTCAAAAGAGTCGTAACCGGAAATTTCTTCTTACGATCGATATAAGCATACATGACGTTATTAATGTCAGTAGCAAATTCAATCCAGGAACCTTTGAATGGGATAATTCTTGCAGAATAAAGCTTTGTACCATTGGTATGCTTACTCTGTGCAAAGAAAACGCCTGGAGATCTATGAAGCTGAGAAACGATTACCCGCTCTGCACCATTGATCACGAAGGAGCCCTTCTCCGTCATATACGGAAGGTTACCTAAGAATACTTCTTGTTCGATTGTCTCGAAATCCTCATTGTCCTCATCATGACAAAGCAATCTTAATTTTGCTTTAAGAGGGACAGAGTAGGTCAATCCACGGTCAATACATTCGCCGACACTGTATTTTGGAGGGTCTACTGCATAATCAATAAATTCCAAAGTGAAGTTTTCTCTGGAATCGCTGATCGGGAAGTTTTCTGCGAATACTTTAAATAAGCCGTCTGCCCGTCGCTTTTCTGCAGGGGTATCCAACTGAAAAAAGTCTTTGAATGACTGCAGCTGAATATCTAGAAAATCCGGATAGTCTTTGACCACCTTAATGGAGGAGAAACTTTTCCTTTCGGTTTGATTCTTGATAGCCAAGGTAGTGTGTGTTTATGGTGAAATTAATTAAGCGAAATAAGACAATTTTCGCTTGGAATAATGCAATTTAAGACCTGTGCACAAACAGGAAAAGACCTGACTAAAATAGTCAGGTCTTAGGTGCGGAGCCTCAACCTAATAGTCTCGGCTTAGCAAATTATTTAACCTCTACTTCAGCACCAGCCTCTTCTAAAGACTTCTTCAAGCCTGCAGCTTCGTCTTTAGATACGCCTTCTTTAATTGCCTTAGGAGCTGAGTCTACTAAATCTTTTGCCTCTTTAAGACCAAGACCAGTTAATTCTTTAACAAGTTTTACAACTGCCAGTTTAGATGAGCCAGCTGCTTTCAAGATTACATCGAAAGATGTTTTCTCTTCTTCAGCCGCTGCTTCTCCTGCACCAGCACCGCCACCTGAAACTACTACTGCTCCAGCAGCAGCAGGCTCGATGCCATACTGGTCCTTAAGGATATCTGTCAATTCTTTAACTTCTTTTACAGTCAAGTTTACCAACTGATCTGCAAGTTGTGTAAGATCTGCCATCGTATTTGAAATTTAATTTTTGTTTAATTTATTTTTTTAGTATTATTTTTCTTCTCTTTCTGCAAGTGTTTTAAGCACTCCGGTCAAATTGTTTTGACCACTCTGCAATGCAGAAATAAGATTCATTGCTGGAGACTGTAGTAATCCGATAAGATCGCCAAGCAATTCCTGCTTTGATTTGAGCTTTGACAATAACTCAAGATTTGCTTCTCCGATGAATACATCAGTTTCGATAGCAGCACCTTTGAATACAGGTCTCGTCTCTTTTTTACCTTGTTTTTTTCTATAGTCCAGCAAAAGGTTTGCTGGTAGATTGCTGGTCTCTTTTGAGAATAATATTCCAGAAAATCCCTTTAAAGCTTCAGATGACAACTTGGAATAGTCAGCATCTAAATTTTCAAGAGCTTTTGCGATTAGTGTGTTTTTGTAAACTTTATACTCAACACCTTTTTCGTAACATGCTCTTCTGAACGCATTGGTCTTAGCTACCGAAAAACCGGAAGCATCAGTAATGTAGAAGAAAGGGTTTTCTTTAAACTTCTCAGTAAGACCGTCGATTATTACTTTCTTTTCGTCTCTAGTCATGATTAAATACCTTGAATGCTACCCTTGTCTACTGCGATTCCAGGAGACATTGTACTGGATAAATATATACTCTTAAAATACGTTCCTTTCGATGAGGAAGGCTTAAGCTTTGAGATAGTTAAGATTAGTTCTTTCACATTATCCTGAATTTGCTCAGGAGTGAATGAAACTTTACCTATGCCAGCATGGATAATTCCAAACTTATCAACTTTGAAGTCGATTTTACCAGCTTTTACCTCTTTTACAGCTTTAGCTACATCGAGAGTAACCGTTCCTGATTTCGGATTCGGCATCAAACCTCTCGGTCCCAATACCCTACCCAATCTACCTACCTTCGCCATTACGTTAGGCATCGTGATGATGACATCAATGTCAGTCCATCCGCCTTCAATTTTTGCGATGTATTCGTCCAAGCCTGCGTAATCTGCACCTGCTTCGGTCGCTTCAGCTACTTTATCAGGAGTACAAAGCACCAATACTTTGATGTCTTTGCCGGTACCATGGGGAAGGGCAACTACGCCTCTTACCATTTGATCTGACTTACGTGGATCTACGCCCAATCGGACGTTAACATCAACGGAAGCATCAAATTTTGCCAATGATATTTCCTTCAAAATAGAAGAAGCTGCCTCAAGGGAGTACACTTGGCTTGGGTCGTATTTAGAAAGAGCTTCTTTTTGCTTTTTTGTTAACTTAGCCATTGTTTTTTATTTATACTTCCCAAGGGGCTTTTCCAGATACAGTGATACCCATGCTTCGTGCTGTCCCAGCCACCATTTTCATAGCTGACTCGACTTTGAAAGCATTAAGGTCAGGCATTTTAACCTCAGCTATCTCTCTAACTTGATCCCACGATACTGATCCAACTTTTTTACGGTTAGGCTCAGCGGAACCACTTTTTACCTTTGCAGCCTCAAGCAACAGATTTGCTGCGGGAGGAGTTTTTACCACAAAGTCAAAAGACTTGTCAGAGTAGATCGTAATCAATACAGGAAGCACTGCGCCCATTTTATCTTGGGTACGTGCATTGTACTGCTTACAAAACTCCATTATGTTCAGACCCTTGGAACCAAGAGCTGGACCTACTGGAGGCGACGGGTTTGCCTGGCCACCTTTCACTTGCAGTTTTATATAACCAGTGATTTCCTTAGCCATTGCTTAGTCTTGTTTTTCTACTTGTATAAAGTTTAATTCTACAGGAGTATTTCTTCCGAAGATCTTGACCATAACATTCAATTTCTTCTTCTCTTCAAATATTTCCTCAATTGTCCCGGTAAACCCACTGAAAGGACCGTCCATTACTTTTACGGTCTCTCCAACTATAAATGGTGTATCCCGTTTCTCGGCAAACTCATCGATCTCTTCAACCTTACCTAAAATACGGTTGATTTCTGACTGACGTAATGGCTCGGGGATTTTGGAAGCTCCCCCGGAGCTTGAACCTAAGAAACCGATTACTCCCGGAATGCTTGTTATTACGTGATTGGCCTCACCATTCGAAAGATCTGCATTGACTAAAACATACCCAGGAAAGAAATTTCTTTCCCTAACACGCTTTTTGCCATTTCGCATTTCATATACTTTCTCAGAAGGAATAAGGACGTCAGGAATAAATTCTTCTATTTTCTCCCTGAAGATTTCATTCTCCAGATAGGTTTTTGTCTTTTTTTCCTGTCCCGCCACTACTCTGAGTACGTACCATTTATGTTCAGCCATTCTGTAAAGTCAATTCAATTAGAATAAATCATAAAACCAATTCATGATATTTTCGAATCCCAAATCAACTGCACCAATAAATAGTGCAAAGATCAAAGATGCTACCAATACCAATACTGCGCTGTTTTGAAGAAATGAATACTTAGGCCATGTGACCTTATTTTTCATTTCATCATATGATTCCAGAACAAAGTTTTTAAGATTCATAGTGTACTTTCTTATTGGCACGGGCAGAGAGATTCGAACTCCCATCAACGGTTTTGGAGACCGCTATTCTGCCGTTGAACTATGCCCGTGTGAATGAACGCTCCGCTAATGGGAACGCAAAATTAGGTAAAATCTCTTAAGAAACAAATGCGACCCCAAAATAATTTCAGGGTCGCATTGTAATTTTGTTAATCAAAAATAATTAGTCAAGAATCTCAGTAACCTGACCAGCACCTACTGTTCTACCACCTTCACGGATAGCGAAACGAAGTCCTTTCTCAAGTGCAACTGTAGATAACAAGTTTACTTCAATTGTAACGTTATCACCTGGCATCACCATTTCGACGTTCTCAGGAAGAGTGATCTCTCCAGTTACGTCAGTAGTTCTTAAGTAGAACTGTGGTCTGTATCTGTTGAAGAACGGGGTATGACGTCCACCTTCTTCTTTTGAAAGAACGTAAACTTCAGCTTTGAAATGCGCATGTGGCTTAACGGATCCTGGCTTACAGATAATCATTCCTCTCTTGATTTGAGATTTTTCGATACCTCTTAGCAATAGACCTACGTTATCACCTGCTTCACCTCTGTCAAGAATCTTACGGAACATCTCAACTCCAGTTACTGTAGACTTCAAGCCTTCAGCTCCCATACCAATGATGTCAACTGATTCACCGGAGTTAACTATACCTCTTTCGATTCTTCCTGTAGCTACTGTACCACGACCTGTGATCGAAAATACGTCTTCTACTGGCATCAAGAAATCTTTGTCAACTGCTCTTTCTGGAATTGGGATAAAGCTATCAACAGCATCCATCAATTCCATTACAGTGTTTACCCACTTCTCTTCACCGTTCAATGCACCAAGTGCTGAACCTGCGATTACAGGAATGTTGTCACCGTCAAAATCGTAGAACGAAAGGAGCTCTCTGATTTCCATCTCCACAAGCTCAAGGAGCTCAGGATCGTCAACCATATCTACTTTGTTCATAAATACTACCAATTGAGGTACACCTACCTGGCGAGCCAGAAGGATATGCTCTCTTGTTTGTGGCATTGGTCCGTCAGTAGCAGCTACTACTAGGATAGCTCCATCCATTTGGGCGGCACCAGTTACCATGTTTTTAACGTAGTCAGCGTGTCCAGGGCAATCTACGTGTGCGTAGTGTCTCTTTTCAGTTGAATATTCTACGTGAGAGGTATTAATAGTAATTCCTCTTTCTTTTTCTTCCGGAGCGTTGTCGATAGAAGAGAAATCTCTTAATTCAGACAGACCCTTTGCAGCCAATACTGTAGTAATAGCGGCAGTCAAAGTGGTTTTGCCATGGTCTACGTGTCCAATCGTACCGATATTAACGTGCGGCTTGGAACGGTCGAATTGTGCTTTTGCCATGCGTGAAAATCCTCAGTTTAAGTTTAAAGATATATTTAGTTTATTATTAAAGCCGATTTGAGCCAACGACGGGAATTGAACCCGTGACCCCTTCCTTACCAAGGAAGTACTCTACCCCTGAGCTACGTCGGCTTAGACCCTTGTGTTTTTCCTATTCCTAAGAAAAACACAGAGCGGGAGACGAGGCTCGAACCCGCGACCTGCAGCTTGGAAGGCTGCCGCTCTACCAACTGAGCTACTCCCGCTTGTATCCGGCTAAGCCGAATTTTTTTAGCCCTGCAAAACTAGAAAAAAAATTTTGCATTTGAGCAATTAATGTGGGGGAAACAGGATTCGAACCTGTGAAGACTTAAGTCAACGGATTTACAGTCCGTCCCAGTTGGCCGCTTTGGTATTCCCCCTTTTACTTTCGAATTAACCCTTCTTACAAGAGCGCTTTCTGTCGTAACGGATGGCAAAATTATAGGCTTTTCCCAAAGATTCAAAACATGCATTTCAAATTTGATGGGTTTTTGAGATATTTATTTACAAACCTTTAGCTTTCAATAGTTTAATTTTCTCCTTTTATTAATTCCACAAAGTATTCATAATATATTTTTAATTTAGGATCGCTTTCTGATGCCGCACTCGTCACCAAACGATCAATCACCACCTTTTCATCAGAAAAAGCCATCAAGGCCTGAAATGCTCCTAGTCTGGTGAAACTTTTTTCATCCCCCTCCAAAATTCCAAATAAATTTGAAATCGCTTCTTCAACTCCCTCCTCTGGAAAACGGCTAAAATACTCTGCATAGTACCCCAAATAAAAATATAAGCCCTCTCCGGAAAGTGTTTCAAACTGCGAATGAAACCATGTGCCTTTTCCAGTAATAGGCTTTGTGATGTAATAATCTGCCACCGGAATCACTATTCTAAAGTTTGGCTCAGTATCAAATTGTGCTATAAAATCTGATTCCAAATCAATTCCTTCCTCCAGTAAACCCATCAAAGCGGATCCGGAAATCAAATAAGAAGGATGATTTGCCAGACGCTTGAAGGTCTGCTGATACTTGACCGCATCATAGCTGGCAAGCGCATCAATGGCACCTGCTCTAACAGAGTTTTTTGTATCATTTTCTACCAGTCCAAACAC